>NZ_JBQKUM010000003.1:0-149399 GCF_054968605.1 Pseudoalteromonas sp. G5_S1_14_S5
GAATACCAGTACTGCTTTTTTACGGTGATTTTCTCGATAAGATACAAGTAAACGGGATGAGAAGAGATTAAGAGCAGATACGAGTAACGGGTAAACGGGATGCGAAGATCTTAAAAGAATAGACGCGGGTAGCGGGTAAACGAGTAACGAAGAGATAAAAAGATGAAGAGCGGATTCGAGTGGTGTTTTTCATTCTCGCCACTCGTATCTGCCTTTTAGCTTTTCGTTACCCGATTACTCGCATCTCGTTACTGCTCTTTATTTCTTATCGCTCGAATACGCGTAGTTGTAGTAGCCGTATGAGCTTGATGCTTTCTTCTCGACGGCGTTGAAGATTACGCCTTTCACTTCAATACCGGATTGTTCGAAACGGTTACGAGCCACATCGATCTCTTTAATGGTGTTTTGGCCGAAACGCGCCACCATTAATGTGGTGCCAGCAAACGCACCAACAATGCTTGGGTCGGTTACCGCTAATACTGGCGGAGTATCGACAAGCACCAAATCATACTCTTTTGATGCCCACTCCATCAGCTCGGCAAAGCGTGGGTGCATAAGCAGTTCCGATGGGTTGGGTGGCACTTGGCCGCGCGTAATAATGTCTAGGTTTTCGACTGGTGTAGCTTTAACGGATTGCGCAAACGCTTGTTTGTTGCTCAACAGATCAGACAGGCCGTTTTCCGACTTCAGACCAAAGCTTTGCTGTAGGTAACCCTTACGCATATCGGCATCAATCAACAATACCTTTTGGCCTGTTTTGGCCGCTACGGCCGCAAAGTTGGTCGAGATGAAAGATTTACCAATGCCCGGAGCAGGGCCAGAGATCATCAACACATTGTTTTTGGCTTCAAGCATCGCAAAGTGCAAGCTGGTACGAAGGCCACGCAGCGCTTCCACCGATAAGTCTGCCGGGTTAGATTCTGCTAGCAGTGCTTGCACGCCTTTGGTTTGTATTTTCTTCGATTTAAAGCGGTTGGTTAGCTCAATCTGTAAATCGGATTTTGGTACCGCCGCATAAACGGGTAAACCAATCTGTTCAATTTGATCTGGGTTTTCAACACCGCGGTGGAACGCCGCCTTCACGAGTACAAACGCCACACTCAACATACCGCCTAGCAAGGTCGCTAAGACTACAATCAGTGGCTTCTTAGGTTTAACAGCACGAGCATACGCTTGGGCGTCGTCTAGGATTCGAACGTTACCTACGGTGCCCGCTTTAATAATGCTCAGCTCTTGAACTTTGTTTAACAGCTGAATGTAGATTTGTTGGTTCACTTCTACATCGCGTGTCATACGCAGCACTTCACGCTGTGTTTGGGGTAGCAGTTGGATATGTTTATTGAGGCGCTCTTTCTCGCGTAACAGGGTTTTACGTTTATCAAGCAGTGATTTATAAGCGGGGTGATCTTTAGTGAAGCGCTGGCTGATCTCGCTCTCTTTAAACGTCAGTTCGTTCAATTGCGCTTCTAGCTCTACCATTACCTTGAGCGTCGATTGCGCTTCTAAGCCCAGGTCGATCGATTCGTTCTGTTGGCGGTAGTTGTTGAGTGTGTCTTCATAGCCGGTCAGCTCAGATTTGATACCCGGTAGGCGTCCCTCTAAGAATTTCAGGCTGTTTTCGGCTTCCGCTGAATTGCGCTCCACATTTTGCAAAAAGTAGATCTGGCTAATGTGATTAAGAATGTCCGTGATCTGCTGCTTATCTTCGCCTTCAAAGCTCAGCTTCAGGATACCGGTTTGTTTCCCTTGCTCAGACAAAGACAAAGATTGTTTCAACCATTCGATTGCTTCCAATCGGCTGCGTTGACCAATCGAGAATTCAAAACCGTTGTGAGATTCAAACCCAGCCACAAACAGGCTGTAGTCGTCTGCTGTTGCCAGCTCACCCACTTTACCTTGTAGGATAACGCGCTCATCATCACGCACCAGTTGGTAAGTGCCTTGCTGGGCATCCAGGATCTGGATGGTGTGTGAGTCATCGCTCGCATAGCTTGGCAAGGTAAAGCGGCTGACCGCAATATGGTTAATGTCACCGGTTAAGCGTGCAAAGCCTTTACCAACGATCGGAGCGTAAATGGGGGCCGTCACCGTGGTAAGGTTAAATTTATCGACCGTTTCACCTAAGATCATACGCGATTTTATGATCTCGATTTCGGTGGTGGCTGATGACTCTTGTGAGAATAGCTCACCCATATCGCCGACCATAGAAGAGATGCCGCCAGAGCTCTTCTCTTCAATTTGAATCAGCGCATCGGCTTTGTAGATCGGTGTTGAAAGCAGCGCAAAGGCAATACCCAACACAGCAAAGACGAATGTGATGAGCATGATTAGCCATTTGGCATCTAATAAGAGACCAAGCAGTTTTCCTAAATCTATCTCATCAGAGTTATCTGTATGCGATGGCTGGGAGGGTTGTGTTGTCATTGGTTTGCTACTTCCTAAATGATTGCTATTCAAGAGGGTGAACCACGTACCTCTTGTCTAAGATTCTGTTATTGCTGCCTTTGTGACGGTTCGACGCTTCGACGGCTCGACGCTTCGACAGTCAATGGCGTATTCGCGGATTCATCGCGAAACCTCAAACTACAGCTTTTTTGCCCACGCTTGCGCGGCTTGGTTTATTAACTGATAAGCGTATTCAAACGCTTCACGGCTTTGACGATGCGGATCGGGAATGTCTTTCTGACCAATCCACTGGCCGAACAGCATGGTTTTACCGCGTGCTTCGGGTGAGATCTGAGTGAGCGCTTCTAAATGGCCCTTCTCCATCACCAAGATCAAATCGTATTGCGCACACAGCTGAGGTGTCACTTGTTGTGCCTGATGGTTTTCCACATCCACGCCATTTTCTGCTGCGATTAAAATCGCGGTCTCATCGGCTGGCTTACCGAGTAAACGGCTTTTTTCAGCCGCGATTCCGGCAGAAGCGATCGCTTTGCCTGGAAGTAATTGTTGAAGAACGCGCTCCCCCGTTGGAGAACGGCAAATGTTGCCCACGCACACGACTAAAATTTTATTAAACATAGCTGTCTCTAATTGTATTGGGCTTGAACTCCCAAGCGACTTCAATAAGCAGGATTCAAGCATCCCGAAGTGACCTGGGTATCAATATAAAAATCAGGCCGCATTTAACATGCGACCTGATTGCCATTGTCTCTTAGCCTATGGCCAAGTACGAATACGATGTATACCATCCGACAGGTTATTAAATCCGTTGATGGTCGGCAACAGTTGGCCAATTACGCGGTTCCAACGAGTGATTGGTGCGGCCGTTACGTAAACCACATCGTAAGGTTTTAAATCAAATTCGGTACCGATCACGAGCGCCGATGCGTCGGCAATGTCTAGCTGGTAGATGTCGGCCATGCGTTCTGATTTATCATCAGAAGTACGAATCACAAACACACCGGTTGCGTCTGCCGTCAGTTCGTTAATACCACCGACATTGCTGAGCGCTTCCGTTAGGCTCATGCCAACGCGGTCGATCTTAAGCAATTTAGGCTCTTTCACTTCGCCCATCACGAAAACTTTCTGATTATCGTTACGCGGCACGTGAACAATGTCACCCGCTTGCAGTAGGCGGTTTTGCGTTAGATCACCACGCTGCATTAAGCCATACAGCGATAGGTTCTCTTCTACCCCGTTGCGCGTTAATGACACATTGCGCCAATCGGCATCTTCTGAAAGGCCACCGGAACGGTTAACCGCATCAAGTAGCGTTAATGGAATATTGGTGATCGGCTGCTGGCCCGGTTTAGACACTTCGCCCGTAATGTAGGTTTTTTTAGAACGGAACGCCGCCACGTTAACATCCACTTGCGGGCTTTCGATGTATTTAGCCAAACGCGTCGCGATGTCAGCTCGAATGTCACGAACGGTTTTTCCTGCCACTTCTACCGTACCGATGTAAGGGTAGAAGATGGTGCCATCGGCATGTACCCAGTTACCAGCTTCGGTGCTACTACGGTAAGAACCGGCTGGAATGGTTAGTTCTGGGTGATCCCAAATGGTGATATTTAAGATGTCACCGACACCGACTTTGTATTCGTATTTTGCGATGTCTACGTCTAAATCAAGGTTCGCTCTTGAAACCGACAGTTCGCCCGTTTGGTAAGTCGATACGGACTGTGCAGTCAGCGGGTAAACGTTCACCACTTCAGAAATATCAGACTCTTGCTGATCTTCAGAAGCCTGAATCACATTCTTGCCACCCGTAGATAGGTGACTACCTGGAGTCGTACAGCCTGCAAGTAATACAGGAAGGAGCGCCAAAAGGAGACGATTTTTATTAATCTTCATGTTAACCAAGTTCTAGAAACGGAATGTGTTGTGATACCCCAAAGGACACCCAAGTGAAATTAAGCGAATAATTTTATCCATTACGCAAGATTCATTATCTACAAGAATTTATCTATTATCAACCTAGTTGAATGGCTAAAGCGCACATTCGAGGTGAGGGTAAACAAAGAGACAAAAAACATAACGGCCTACGAGTAAACGAAGGGGGAAGAGCAGGTTCAAATATCGATGATTCGACACCGTTCTTTCCCTGATCTTCGTATCCCGCCTACTCGTTACCCGCCTCTGCTTTCGATCTACTGAACGCGACTTGGCCTTTGGAACCAAGGCGAACGCGCATCGGTTTGCTCGAACAAGTTGTACTGCTTATTCAATACTTGGCCACCGTCACGCGTGATCGGCAACCAGGTGAAGCCAGCGCGGCTTGAGCTTGGTTTTACAGTCATTAAATCAAACGGAATCGACACGTAGAAGCCTTTGTTATAGCTGCCTTCACCGTACTCTTCGGTTGTCATATCGGTTAGGCTGACAAATGCACCAGCGATCACACCACTCTTGAACTGCTTAGAGAAGTCGACACGAGTACCGATATCACCCGCCAAGAATTTACCCACTCCCACTTGTAGCAAGGTATCGCTCAAGAAGTCCCATTGTGGGGTGTAGTAACCAGTAATAAAGCCAGTGGTGCCTTTGTTGATCACTTTGTACGTTCGGCTACGGTTATCTGGGTTAACTTGGACCGCTTGATCAAACGTACCAAACCAGCTTTCAGGATCTCGCTGGCTTATTGCCGTCATGTCGGCGCCAATCGCCCAGTTTTGGTTGAATGGTCGATACAGGATTTCGCCACCGACACCGGCGAACATGCTCTCTAAGTAGCCACCGTAAGCTTGAGTGTAAATACCGCTGCCGTAATCTTCAAACCACGTCAGTTGTAGGCGATCTAAACGGACCGGATCGTCAACGTAAGAGCGGAACAAGGTACGCACTCTTGGGGTTTGGTCGGTGCCATCTGACGGAATAGCATAGTTAAACTTGTCGTAGTTATCGATTAAGTTAACGTAAAGAGAACCCGATAATTCAACATTATTTAACGCCCAGAACGACGCATTAGTGTATAAACCCAAACTGTATAAGTAGAAGTTTTCAGCCGAGCCGAACGATTGAGCAAGGTTAGGTGACACCGACACATCAAAGCGTTCACGACCATCATGGTAGATCACCGCTCGCTTACGCTCCAGTTCATGGGTGTGGGTTGCATCACTGGTTTGAGCATTGAGATAGCTATTATTCGCTGCCGCTTTAAACGCTTGAGCGTCCACCGTTGTTTCAGTGAGTGCTAGCGATTTGTCATTTTCAATGATTTTGTAGATGTCGATGTAACTGGGTACCGCGTTGGCAATCACGGTCGCACCGCGCTCAAGGGCGATGTCTCTGTCTCGGTATTTCACCTGATTGCCTTTTACTACAATGCTGTTATCGTCAACCAAGATTTGTGCTTGTTCATAGCCAGCGATCGTTTCAAGATCTGCCGCGAGGGCGGCCATGTCAATATCGTCCACCGTCTCGACACCGCTTGGGCGCAAGTCTGCGGTGTCCGTATCTCGCCACACCGAGTGCATGTCATTGAAGTTAGTCGAAAGATCAAAGCCAAGGGTTAAGGTATCGCCTCGCTCATAGCTCACTTTGGCTGAGCCCCAATCGGTAAAACGGTACACCGCCCCCAGGTTCCATGGCGTGTGCTGTGTCATGTCGACACCCCCACGCACCACCGGGAAGTCTTGAGAGTAATCGTTGGCATCGTATTCAAGCTTTAGGGTGAGCGGCTTATAAGGGGTTTGGTATTCCAAGCCACCATAAATGGCGGCATCGCCTTTAAACCAGCGCTCAAAATCGACACTGCCGCCCTTACCTTTATAGTCAGACGGACGATTGCAAAACTTGTCACTGGCTTTACACAGTGGATTCGTGAAGTTACCGCTGGTGCCCATGTATCCCCAAGCCATGCCCAAAGTCACATCCAGCGGGCCAAAGCGTTTGCTGGCCGCGGCAAATTCGCCATCAAACAAACCGGTACCGCCGAAATCACGTACGCCTACCGACACTTCCGGCAAATAATACCCCTCTTCGATCAAGCGCAGTTTAAAATCGATGCCTTTATCGGTGTATTTCGTACAACCACTGAAGTTATTTTGCGAGCAATCTTGATTCGCCCCCCCGCTATAGAACAAGTCTTGCACTTGTGTATAACGTATGGTGGTTTCCAGCCAAGGCATCACCTGCAAGCTAACATTGTAAAAGTAGTATTCGTTATTAAACGAAGCACTCACGTTAAACTCGCCTTCTGGTGCCATGCGCCCTGTTGGCATTTGCATTAGGCCAACACCACCAAAGTTCATTTGTGATGTTCTGTATTCAGTGGCGTCGAATGGTGCTTTTTCTGCCCGAATCGAAGAGGAATCAATGGCTGTTTCAGCAAAAAACGTCTCTGCAAATACTGTTTGCGCAAATACCGAGCCACTGTTGGCCATTAACAAGGCGCTGATCACCGATGTACACACCACCGATAGAGGGAATGATTTCTGTTTCAGCATTACAGGCCAACCTTATGACGTAGCAAATCGACGATATCCTGGTTCAACGTTGAGTATTCTGATGGCAAAGAGTCGAACGCCATAAATACGATGGCACCGGGTGCTAAATAAACCGGCTGTTCGTTCCAGTATGCATATTGAATGGTTTGTACCACGCCATCTGGCTGAACAACATATGCCACGCTTTTATCCGCTGATTGACCAATAAAGCCGCTTGGCAATGCGTCGAGATAATCATTCAAGGTGCCATGCTCTATCAGGTTCATGGTGACCGACTCTTTCATTGCCCCCACCAACTGAATTGTCGTTGGTCGTTTTGGTAAGTACAGAGCAAACCTTTGAGCTTGAGTTGCCGATGTTTTATCTAGATTAGAACGGGAAACCAGTAGCGGGTTCTTACCTGATTGCGAGATAACCGCATTGCGGTCTAATTCAATAAACACTCGATTAAGATATTGGAAAGAGGCTAACTGTTGCTTGACTTGTTTTGCTTCTGGTTCTTCTACCGAAAAAGCGTCAAGCTGCTTAAATACACGGCGCTTTTGGGCTTCGATATCTTGGTTAAGTCCGTTGGCTTTGGTATTGGTTTTATCAAACAATTGAGCTGAAAGAGGGAAATAACCAATACTGCTGCTGTTAATCAGATTAGAGCCAGCAGTCACGTTAGAGCTCGCGTTCGCGTCGTCTAACACCTGAAGCAACCGTACGTTAGTTTCATACTCAAGCGTCACGCCTTGAAGAGGAAGCTCGATGGTTGTTTTAACCGAAGGCGGAACAACGTCAGACGCCGCAGAAGCGTAGCTGAAAGTACACAGAGATAACAGCGCACTCAATGTCAACAGAGCTCTCATTGTTAACGTGGCTCTCATTGTTAACATAGCTCTCATTGTTAACATAGCTCTCACCGTGAATAAAGTTCTCACCAATGACAACCGACGCCCCGTCATTTTTGATGCGTGACTCATATAATTCATCATTTTCGTTCATTACCCTGTTTGTTAATTGCTTTGATAAGGCTTAAGCACGGTTAACTCAAGCCTTGTCATATCAGGGCCTAAATACTGTATGGTTTTGACCACTTGGCCTTTGCTGTCGACCCAATACTGGTTGGTGATCTCTTGCTCTAACATCGGGAAGTTCACTTTTTCTTGAAACTTCTTGGTGTCGATAGACGCTAACGGTGTTTCTACCGTTTCATTCCCTGCATAGGTGCGGGTGATGTTTGCTTGATAACCGAATCGATAGTTAGGCTGCCAGTCGTAAACCGCTTGCCACTTTTGGGCACCGGGGTTAGTGGACACATTAAACGCAGAAGAAGAGTCTGGTGACGAGTTGTTGGCAGAAGAGAACACATCCAACGGTTGGAATACTAAACCACAGAGGTTTTCGTAAGGCAGCAATAGCGTTTGTACGATACGTCCATTTTCAGTGACGATCATCGCTTTATCAGAAGACATCCACTTTAACTGCTCGGCACCCGTTTGCGGGTTTTCACCCACATAAGCCAAAACCATGAAGATTTTACCTTGGTCATTCACTTCCGCATAAATGCTGGAATACGGCAAGGTTTGAATGTATTCCTTTGATAGCTCAACATCGGAGCTTCCAAAAAAGGCTTCATTAACAGTCGATTTAACGTCTTGAAACTGCTGAGAACAACCAGCAAGAAAAAGCCCGAGAGATAGGATTAAAGGTTTAAGCATGACGAGTTCTGCTTCCTAGCAACCTGGTTGCTGCTGTCCAATGGAGAAATGAATTAGATATAAAAAAACCACTTTATGCTTGCACATAAAATGGTTTTAAACGCCTACTCACAAATTATCGAGTCGTTGTTGTCGTTGTTGCGCCGCTTTCGTTAGTAGCAGCCGCTACAGCGACTGCTGCTACTGCTGCTGCTGTCGCTACTGCTGCTGTTGTTGCTGTGCCAGCTGCTGCTGCTGTAGCAGCACCAGAACCCGCGGCTGTACCAGTAGTTGTGCCAGTACCTGCCGCTGCCGTAGTTTCAGCAGCAAACGCAGCACCTGAGAAGCTAACTGCTAATGCAGCTACTAGAGCCATCTTTTTCATAATGATTTCCATTAATATAAACGTTTATATGTAGAGGATGATTTTCGCACCTTCAATCAGTTGCTCAGCTTAAACAACTGACTGGACATCATAAATAATAACCACAATCAAGTAAATGGATAAACCATAAACAATGTCTTATCTTTGTTCAGTCTAGAGCATAGATGACACAAAAGCCTAGGGGAAATGCTCACTAAACCCTGTCGCCAGCGCCTTTTCCTAACACGGTTTGAATGATGTATTGAAAGTAACGCTTGGTCGTTAAATTTTTAAGCATACGTTGATCCCATTGTGCTAATAGCTTGGGTGTCGACATATCGATATCATTGATTTGAGCCAACCCCGTAACACCAGGCCTTACCGCCAGCACGCCTCTCGATTCTCTCTCATCGATAAGTTCGTGCTGGTTGAATAAGCATGGTCGCGGGCCAACTAAACTCATTTCACCTTTCAGAACGTTGTATAACTGTGGTAGTTCATCCAATTTAGTCTTGCGCAAGAACCCGCCCAATTTAGTCACTGAGCTCGCCCCCACCAAATGAGTAGCTACTGATTTTGTTTCTACCGGCATAGTGCGGAATTTCACTAAGGTAAATGGCTTTTTGTTACGCCCGACTCGAGTTTGAAAAAAGACTGGAGAGCCTGTGTCAAAGTAACCAAGAATACAAATGACAACAAAAACAGGCCAAAGGAACAGCAGGCCAAACAGTGCAAAAAAGAAATCTAATAAACGAATCAAAACGGATGCCTTAAATCTGATAAACGAATATTGTGAATGCCGTAACTGACATTCGTTGATAAAGAGTACCTGACTCAGTTACGGATATGAATGATGCTAATTAGCTGAATCACATCAGTGTGACTTCAAGTATGCTTCTACGGTTTTATTAATCCCCTCTTCGAAAGTCACCGGAGGGATCCAACCCAAGATCTCTTTTGTACGGCCAGTTTCCACTTGAAGGTTGCCACATACTCTTTGAGCTAAATGCTGCTTTCGCAATACAGACGCGCCACCCCTTATCCAAGACATTGGAATCGGTAAAAGCCTCGGTGATTTATCCATTGAAAGCGCAATAGCGCTTATTAGTTGACTCGTCGAGACATCCTGGTTGTCAGAAGCCAAGAAGGTATGCCCGGGCGCAGAAGGGTGCTCACAACAAGTTAATATTAGACTTGATAAGTTATCTACATATACCAAGCTTCTCTTATTATGAATCGCGCCAAATGGAAGCGGGATGCCCTTTTCAACCAAACGCATCATTGATAAGAAATTGGCTTTCACACCTGGCCCATAAACCAGAGGGGGCCTAATAATAACGACTTCTAGGCCTGTGTCTTTTGAGAGCTTCGTTAGCGCAACTTCCGCTTGAAACTTACTCAAACCGTAAGGGTCTTTCGGGATGTTATCTAGATTAGGTAAAAAAGGTGAACCAGGTTCGGTAAACTCACCGTTAACTTTAATAGAGCTGACGAATACAAACCGTTTAACACCAGCTTCAGCGGCTTGCTTCGCTAGATTCAAAGTGCCAAGGGTGTTGATATCTCGATAGGCAGCCAAAGCATCTTGCTCACTTTCATTCATTTGATGCACGCGTGCAGCACAATGAACAACACAATCTACACCTTCGAATGCATTGGACCAGTCAGTTTCCGGCCCAATAGATGAAACCCAAAAGCAGTTGGGTTTTGTTCTGGAACTCTGACGTATCACAGAAGCCACTTCCCAATCGCGCGCTTCTGCTCGCTTAACCACTCGAGCACCCACAAAGCCTGTACTACCCGTAACCAAAAGTTTCATAAAACATATCGCTCAATAATCGAACAAATAACAAACAAAATAAACAGTAAACCGATTGGCTAGCACATAACAACCAATTACATCTAGCTTACCGCACTTAAGAGCATTAAAATATCGTGAATAAAATATTCAGTTGCCGTTTATTCGGCTGAAGTTTACGGAATATCAAGGAATATCATGATTAAACCAATACGAGCGATTCTCAATACAAAGCGAAAGAATAAACGCTTAATCAGTATTGGTTACGACATCTTTGCCATAGCAATGTCTGTATATCTTGCGATTGCTTTGAGGCTGGGAACATATACATTTGAGCTAGGGCTGGACGAGTGGGTCACACTAGCGTTGACAATTTCGATAACGGTATTTACTTTCGCCAAACTTGGGATGTACCGCGCAGTACTGCGCTATATGATGTTTCCTGCCGTCGGTAACATTTTCCTTGCAGTCTTTATCTCGTCTCTCACATTAGTGATGAGCGGATTCTTTTTTCAAACCTTTATTCCAAGAAGTGTTCCATTTATCTACGCCGGGCTAGCGATTCTTACTTTAGGTGGACCAAGGATAATGATCCGGACTGCCTATGACCAACTCATTAAGCGCAAAAAACCAAATGTATTTATCTACGGTGCCGGGGCTACTGGCCGAGAACTTGTCTATGCGCTAATACACGGTGATGAGTATAACCCAGTTATCCTATTAGACGATGACCCAAGCAAAAAGGGCAACATTTTATTTGGATTAAAGGTCCATCACCCTAGTGAATTTGAGCATCTTCAATCGCTTTATCAGCCAGTGAAACTGTTGCTTGCGATGAACAACATTAACAAAGGTGAGCGTCTAAGATTGGTAGAGAAATTGTCACACTGGCCAATCGCAGTACAATCTGTGCCATCTGTAGAGGACATAGCTGCAGGTAAAGCGACTGCGACAGAGATCAAGGATCTCGACGTAGCTGATTTATTAGGAAGAGCGCCTATCACGCCTGACAATGGATTGCTGGCAAAAAATATTCATAACAAGTGTGTTATGGTAACCGGTGCTGGTGGCTCCATTGGTTCAGAGCTGTGTCGTCAAATCTTGGCGCAGCAACCGAAAACATTAGTTCTGTTCGAGCTAAATGAGTACAACCTATACAAAATTGAACAAGAACTATTTTCTACTAAGAAAAACTTAAAGAGCCAGACTCAGATCATTGCCGCCCTAGGTTCAGTCCAAAGGCAAAATCGTCTTGAAAAGTTGATCAATACATATGAGATCGAAACGTTATATCATGCAGCCGCCTATAAGCATGTTCCGCTAGTCGAGGATAATGTTGTTGAAGGAATTCGTAACAATGTTTTTGGGACACTATCCTGCGCACAAGCCGCTATAGAGTGCGGTGTGAAGAATTTTACCCTTATTTCAACCGACAAAGCCGTAAGACCAACGAATGTGATGGGAGCGAGTAAGCGGATGGCTGAACTCGTTCTTCAAGCGCTTGCAGATAAAGGGACAGATACTGTCTTTACCATGGTCAGATTTGGTAATGTGTTAGGCTCTTCAGGTTCAGTTGTCCCACTATTTAAAAAGCAAATTAAAGCTGGCGGCCCTGTTACGGTTACTCACCCGGATATTATCCGCTATTTCATGCTAATACCGGAAGCTGCACAACTTGTTATTCAAGCTGGCGCTATGGGTAATAATGGGCAAGTTTTCGTACTGGATATGGGCGAGCCCGTTAAGATTCTAGATCTTGCAAAACGCATGGTACATTTAATGGGGATGAAGGAAAGTTCAATCTCGGATGAAGGAGATATAGAAATAAGATTTACCGGCTTAAGGCCCGGTGAAAAGCTCTATGAAGAACTTTTAATTGGTGACAATGTTGAAGGCACTAGCCACGAAAAAATCATGACGGCAATGGAAAGCAAGCTTAATTGGCCTGAGATGCAGGTACTATTGAAAGAGCTAGACGAGTGCTGCCATGATTTTAATGTAGACTGTATAAGAAGAATATTGTTAAAAGCGCCCACAGGCTACTCTTCTAAGATTACCAAATAGGTACGGAATTCCAAAAATGCTCTCTCGGAATATTTAACACATTTATCGGCCTTTAATAGGTCCAATTAAATAGTATAAGATACGTCAGAACACAGAGCTAATCCATTATATTAAAGTCTCATCCCAAAAACTTGAGATACACTGGGAAAATAAAAGCAAGCTACAGAAAGGGTTATTTATTTATTTATTTATTGCACCACGCTTTCTGTATCATCAGAGTCAATCTTTTTTAACAATGGTTCATATATTCGCTCTAAGGATTGACCTGACTGAACCAATAGCAAGTTATCGACAAAGTCCCTAACGAACCCATCCCCACCGTTACAATCAGATACCCAATCGCTGGCCTCAATTGTTAAGGTATGAGCATCGGCTGGACTCACAGCTAACCCACACTCTTTCATAATAGATATATCTAGAACATCGTCGCCACAAAAAGCTATCTCCGAAGGTGCCACATTAAAGCGCTCACAAATGCCCTGCAATTTAGGCAGTTTGTTCTTACAACCTGTTTCAATCACATCAAAACCAAGCTGCTTACAGCGCTCCGTTAATGCCAAACTTACCTTTCCTGAAATAACGCCAGTCAATATTTGGTGAGTTCTCAAAAGCTCTATTGCTAACCCATCTTTTACATTGAAAGCCTTTACCAATTCTCCCTGATCAGACATGTAAATAGTGCCGTCAGTCATAACACCATCCACATCAAATAAAACCATTTTAACTGGACACTTAACACTTAATTTCATATTAACTTAACCATTTCATCTAATCTTTGAATGCGTGAAATATAGCAATGAAAAACCGCCTAATCACACAAGAGTCAAACCAAAAATCTAGTAAGCAAATTTTTATTGGACCTGCTTACTAGAAATATTCATATTTAGTAAATGCTATTTAATATCAATTATCTTAAATGACTTAATCAAATCATCAACTGCTTTAACCTGAGTTAGAAATTCTTCTAATTTGGGCAAAGGGAATGCAGACGGTCCATCACATTTCGCCAAATCAGGGTTAGGGTGTGCTTCCATAAACAAGCCGGCAATCCCTGTAGCCATTCCTGACAGGGCTAATTCAACAGTTTGATCTCTTCTGCCACCAGAGGCTGTACCAGAAGGGTCTCTCATTTGAAGTGAATGTGTCACATCAAATATGACCGGGCTGCCGTTAGAAGATTTCTTCATTACGCCGAAGCCAAGCATATCTACTACTAGATTATCGTACCCCATACAAGAACCACGCTCACAAAGTATGATATTTTCATTACCACACTCTGCAAACTTATCAACGATATTACCGACTTGGTTTGGGCTCATAAACTGAGGTTTTTTAACATTAATCACCGCACCTGTTTTAGCCATTGCTTCTACCAAGTCTGTTTGACGGGCCAAAAAAGCTGGTAATTGAATGACATCAACCACATCCGCAACTGGCTTAGCTTGTTCTTCCGTATGAATATCGGTGATAATTTTCACACCAAACGTATCTTTTAATTCTTGGAAGATTTTTAGCCCTTCTTCCATACCTGGTCCTCGGTACGAGTGCACAGATGAACGATTAGCTTTATCAAATGAAGCTTTGAATACGTACGGAATACCAAGCTTTTCAGTAACTTTCACATAGTGTTCACAAATTTCCATTGCTAAATCACGTGACTCTAAAACATTCATACCACCAAAGAGTACAAATGGTTTATCGTTACTAACGTCAATATTCTTAATTTTCACAGTTTTCTGATTCATAATATTACTCAATTTCGGGGTTCTAATAAGTTTCTAATTCTTTCAAGATCTTCTTCAGTATCAATGCCATGCTCAGGATTAATACAAGCTTCTTCAATAACAATTTTAACTCCATTCGCAAGAGCTCTAAGTTGCTCTAATTTCTCTAAACTCTCAACTGGATGCTCAGGAAAATTTGTTAACTTTGATAACGTATCTACTCGATAGGCATACAAACCTATATGTCGATAGTAGTTACCCTTAGGCATGCTCTTTTTAACTATGTCAAATTCATCCCTTGGATATGGAATAGGAGCACGGCTAAAATATATGGCCGAATCTTCTTCTCCTACTGCAACTTTAACCACATTCGGATTAATCAAATCACTATATTGATCAATTGGTTGCATTAAAGTAGCAATCCCAGCGTCAGGATGTTTTTTAAGTAAACTAGCAACCTGTTCTAATAATTTAGCAGGCATCATAGGCTCATCGCCTTGCAAATTAACGACTATCGCATTATCAGACAGTTTCAAAATATTTGCGGCTTCCGCCAACCGGTCTGTACCAGACTGATGTTTTTCATCGGTCATAATACCAATAGCACCTGTCGATTCAGTAATACTGAATATTTCATCACTATCAGTCGCAACATATACATTATCGGTCACCGTTGAAGCACAATTTATCGTATGAGCAATAACAGATGACCCGCCTATCAGTTTTACAAGTTTCCGAGGCAAGCGACTCGATCCTATACGAGCAGGAATAATTACATGAAAGTCAGACATTTAGGGCTCCAATATTTAGATTAAGTATTCTTCGTTCTACCAAGTACTTTAGCTATACTTTGTTTTATTTTTCTTAAGGTAATTAATGCTCGTAGCTTTTGATCTTTAACTTCAATAGCTCCCGTTCTCATTTGAGATAGCCTTTCAATTGCTTGTTCAGTAGTAATCGCACTTCGTGTTGCTGGATCAACATATGTTGAGTACTGAATCAACACACAAAACACTAAGCTTTCAATAGTGTGTCGTGAAGATCTCCGATCACAACTTACTTTATCGGTTGTTAATCCCCAACCAGAATAAAAAGGGACACCATAGGTTGTAACTTTTTTATCTCGCAATAAAGCCTCGAAGCCAGTTAACGAGGTCATAGTATGAACTTCGTCCACCATATCTAATAACGAAGCCATCGAAATATCGGTTTCAATTAGGTCTGCATCTTTAGTAAACTCGCCTTCCCAATTACCGTCATCGCGTTGACCTGCAACAACATCAGGATGAGGTTTATAGATAATAAACGCTTTAGGCTCAGTTGCCCTCACTTGCAAAAGCAACTCTGCATTTGTTTGTATTTTTGGTGAGCCGTATCTTATCGACGCGTCACCTTCGACCTGACCAGGAACAAGTATGATTTTTTTATCGGCTGGTAAGTTTAACTGCTTACTACTACCTACGTTATACTTGGTGAGGTTTGCAGCAACCAACTTTTCGATGATTTGTCTAGCTCGCCTTAAATCCCAGTTAGAACAATTCGTGTATTGCAAAATATTTTCAAGATCACTTGCACAGGTCGAATCAAAGTATATTCCCAGTTTATCTAAAACTAGTGATATGGGTCGGTTAAAATTAACCCCTAGCCCTATAGAGCGAATAAAACCATCCTCAATACTATAAGTGTGGGTCATATCAGAGTGTCTACCCCACGTTAACGAATATTTTGATGAAGGTGCTTTACTTACATTCCATGCGTTGAGGTAATCATTAATCCAACTTAGTTTCCACCATGATAACGAAGAAACATTTGCAGATAACGGTTCATTAGCCAAATATCTCAAAGAATCGACCAAATATGCAATGGTATCTTCTATTTCACAACGCTTACCTAAAATTGGATCTACGTAGCGTGCATACTGAATGTAAGCTGCATAAAATATTTGATCTAGTGTACGCGTTTTCCCTCTTCGATCTATTTGAATCTCATCATCGGTAAGCCCCCATCCTGAATAAAACGGCGCTCCAAAGCAATGAACATTTACGCCGCCCATTAGTGCTTCAAACCCCATCAAGCTTGATACTGTATATAATTTTTCAGTACTTACTAGAAAATCCCAAGGGTTACATGACCCAGAGTAAATTCTAATATTAGGATGTTCGAATGGAAGTGGATAAAGAAAACCTTGTTTTTTTCCGCAGACTACATCGGGATGTACTTTTACCCAGATGACATCATCGGGATGATTTTTTATCGCTCTTGTTAACATATTAATAAAGGTTTGTTCATCAGCCATCGCCCCCACAACAGATGCATCACCTTTCGTTTGATCAACAACAACAATTTTAGGTTTTGAACTTATTAATTCATTATCACTTTTCAGTTGATTGTATTTTGACAACCTATATTGTCTTATTGCAGCGATACACGACTGACTTCGTTCTAGCTCGCATGAGCTTACGCCATTACTATCCAATATTAGATGTTCAAGCTTTGAGGGCTTTCGCGCATCATAATAAATGCCGACTTCGTCGATGACTAAACTTAGTGGATCAGCTCCTTGCACACCCAAGCCCATCGAACGTAAAAAACCGTCTTCAAGAGCAATATAGGTTAAATGATGGTTAGTCGCATAATTTCTAGCTTTTAAAGCCGTAGATTTGAACCCCCACCCAATTACACTAGTAACATTTCTATTAGTTATATGTAACTCAGGAAAAAAAACGTCAAGAAGTGATAGCTTTTTTATGCCTCTTGAAAAACATTTAGCAGCGTGGAAATTCATTTAAAATACCTAAATTACAACTTGAATTCTACGTATTCAACAGGTTTATTTAAAACCCCTTGAAGGGATAATATAAATTTATCGACATCTTCAGAATCAACCTTGTTCTTTTCATTCATATCTTTCAGGTCAAAGCTCCACCAAGATGAACAAATTAGTTTATTTATAACTTCACTGTTAAATCTATATTTGATATGTTTTGCTGGTACACCACCAACAATACTATAAGGTTTTACATCACTAGTAACGACTGCACCAGCAGCAATAACAGCACCATCTCCTATGGTGACTCCTTTCATTACAACTGCATTTAAACCAATCTAGACATCATTACCTATAATTACTGTACCTACTTTAGCACTTTTACTTTCAAAGTTTTCTGTTATTTTAAGAGCACCATCATCAAACTTAAAAGGCCCAGAGTCAGAAAAGGTAATAGGAGAAGTAGAGAACGTACTTGTCGGGTGCTCAAATGGGCCAATGTTTACATTTGGTGCAATTGAACAATAACGACCAATAATAGCATCATTAATTTCACAATCTCTACCAGCATAACTATACATGCCTAACTTTACTGTTCCCTTGATAAAAGAAGATGATATAGCAACGGGAGATTCGTAAAATAATCTACCTGTAATTCTTTGGGGAGACAATGTTTTTATGTTTTTAATCATTAGCTTTCACCTGAAGTTTTATTCATTTCAAAATATAAATAATCTATAACACTCTCAATCTCCGACTTTTCATTTTTTACCGGGTCATAATATCTGGATAACAGGATATAACTAACGTAGAATAACTCTTCGATACTTCTGGAACGACATCTACGTTCAAGACTAACATTATCCTTAGTTAATCCCCAGTTAGAGTAAAACGGTAGAGCGTATGTGTGTACTTCCTTGCCTGCCATTAATGCTTCAAATCCCATACCGCTAGTTACACAAAAAACTTTTTCTACTATTTCAAAAAGAGAGTGGGGGTTAACTTCATAATCTACTAAATATAAGCGTTCAGAATCTTTCAATAGTTCAAGATGAGAGTCATCATAATGGGAACCTTTACCACCTATTGTAGCATCCGGATGCCTTTTAATAATTACGTCATATTCTGGATACAAAGTCATTGCATCATCTAACATTTTTGCAAATGACTCAGATGATCCTTGACCAAACGCTATTGATGCATCGCCAAATCTCTGATCGACTATTAATATCTTTTTATCTCGCGTCCCTATGTTAATTTTTTTGTAATGGACATGATTATACTTAGATAGCTTGTAGTCAACTATCTTATCTATACATTTTCTAGCCCTTTCTAACTCAATACCTTGAAATAATCTACTAGAATTTAAAATATCCTCCATCAAAGAAGGGCGCGTAGAATCATAATATGCAGTTTTAGTGTCCAATAAAATTGACAAGCCTGGCTCTTTTGATAAACCTATATTCAATGATCTTAGAAAACCATCTTCAATTATGAATAGCTTCTTTCCGAATTTTCTTGAATTTATTATCTGCTTTCTCTTTTTAAGATTATCAGAGATACCCCAGTTAATAAAAACATCAGTTTTAATTAAATCTAGATTAGAATTTGCACAATATACTGACTGGGCGTCTAACATATCAGAAACATAAATATTTGATTCAGTAAGATCGTTATTTAGACTTATGTTGAGTTTCTTATAGGAATCGCTATCTATATTAAACAATGATTCACTTGGTTCATAAATAGAGAAATCAAGATCGCCCGACAAAAACTTAACTATATTATCAATTGTCTGATAACCAAAACCTCCATTTGAAAATAAGTATTCGGCTCGTTTAAAATCAATTTTTCTCAGAATTTCATTGGGGTTTAACAGTGCAATTGAAACCAATTTATTCATTTCAACATCATTTTTGCATATAGGTATATTAACCACATCCCATATCTGATCAAAATCAACATACTTAGTAGATATTGCTGGCTTATTTAAAAGCAGAGATTCGAATAGCATTGTACTGTTAACTGACATTACAAGATCTGTATGTATTATAGACTCTTCTGGAGACGTTAAATATGGCAATCCATCTGTAACAATCAAAGTAGAATTTTGGATAGTATTTTTATTTTCAAGATCTAAGATAGCATCATTTGATGGTGGTAACCTTATTATCAACTGAATATTGTTATTAATGCAGTAACTAGCCAAGTCAGCTATAGCGTTATTTTGAGACTCTCTAGCTTTTGACATATCAAATTGAGAGTCTAACGGCTGACAGGCATACAGAATAGTCTTTATATTTTCATCAAGACCATAAATTTTAAAAAATATATCCCTGGTAATTTCGGGTTTATAATCAAAGTAGTTACTAAACTTGACTGAACCAACAGGAATTATTCTCTCTTTCGGATAGCCTCTTTCGATGAATATATCGCGATGTAAATCCCCCCAACACATGATAAAATCACTTATTGGCACATTTGTTTTTGTCGCTTGATCTTTATAGTATTCGTTTCTATCAGCAAAGACGCCCTCATGAGGAATCAATATCGTTTTTATTTCTAACTCCTTACATGCAGAACAAATAATACGCATGGTCGAGTTCCAATCCATAGAGAACACTACAGCTTTAATTTTATTTCTACGTGGAGCCAAGTAAGACAAAATATGCTTTCTAAATGTATCTGGCTCTTCTCTAGAAAACCTATTAACACTACGTCTTATCGCAGGCTCATGAATTTTGTCATTAATCCATAAAGGGGTGAAATTTACTTCTGATTTCTCAGAAATAATTTCTATCATTCGATCGCCATGACTTTTAATCCAAGGAATATATACTAACGAATCATCTTTAAAATCTGAAGAAAATGAGATACAATTTTTGGACTTAGGTTTAGGTTTAATTTCAGGTTTTCTTGCAAGACTTTGACTATACTTTTTATAAACACCAATTGGGTTATTTATCAACGTTTTTATTTTTCTTTTAATCACTGGATTACCTATAGATCAAATAACTGAACCAAACCTGAAATTTGATTAGCTTGATTTAAAACAACTACTGATGAAATAGAATTAGCGTACATAAGCTCTTCAACTAGTTGTAGTTTCTCAGTTTCATAGCAAGTTATAGGCTCTCTAGTCATTACATGTTCAGCCTTTAATTCGTGCAAGTTTGTATCTTCTGTTAATGAACGACGCAAGTCTCCATCAGTAATAATTCCAACTAGCTTCTCTGCCTTGATAACGATAGCAACACCTTTTCTAGATTTATTAATTACTGAAATAACATCAAGAAGAGAATCATGAGAATTAACTACAGGCAGGTTAGTTGTATGCATAATATCCTTTACCATTGTTAGCAATCGCTTTCCAAGCGCCCCCCCAGGGTGATATTTAGCAAAGTCGTTCGGCTGAAACTGACGAACGTTCATTAAAGCAACAGCTAACGCATCACCCAATGCAATAGTAAGTGTGGTTGAAGTCGTGGGTGCTAGATTATTTGGGCAAGCCTCACTCGTTTTAGCTAGTAATAACGTTGCATCGGAATTCTTACTCATAGTAGAAGTCTCGCAACCCGTAATAGAAATAATTTTATTACCAAATGACTTAAGCGAAGGAATCAATTGTAGAACTTCATCAGTTTCACCACTATTTGAAATCAGTATGATCACATCTTCACTTGTTATCATCCCTAAATCTCCGTGAAACGCTTCACTAGGATGAAGGAAGAAACTAGGTGTACCTGTTGAAGCTAGAGTAGCAGATATTTTTTTGCCGACATGCCCAGACTTACCCATTCCGCATATAATCACATGGCCTTTACACTCGATCATGTAGTGGATTGCTTTTTTATACTCCGCTTGATTCACGTTTTGTGCCATCAACTTTAAAGCTTCTGATTGATGTTCAAAGGTATCAATAATAGTATCTATTACGGCTATTTTCTCACCTGATTGTAAGTAGTAATCATTTATATCTAACGGGTTCATGTGATTCTCTGCACTAATTTTTTATGTTATTAAAAATGGGTTAATGTTTTTTTGAGCTTATGATTCAACGACGTTAAATTATACGAGTATCCAGCACCATGTACTAAATATTCATACTTTAAGTAGTTAATAAAACTTTTCCTGTTTTGTTTTGACACATTACTGGTTTTACTTATCCATTCTGACAATGTCGTAGCTGTTATTTTTTGCGCTACTTCTGGGTATACATAAATTGATTCTCCCAAAATTCCAAGTGGAGTATCAGTATAAAATACATCAATAGCCGCACTTGAATTGACTGTAATTGCATGAGTGGCCTGGCTAGCTAACTCTTTGACACACCCATTAACAAAGTACGCAATATCACTTTGTAATTTGTAGTGATTAGTGTCCAACGGGTGCTTCTTAATAGCTAAAACTTTTCCCGATTTTCGACATTGGTTTTGCACTAATTCAATAAGCTCTTGATTACTATTAAATTGGCTATGAACTAGCATTTGTGAATCATCTTCAAGCTGAAGTAAAAGTAAAACAGAATTAGAATTTAAATCAGATGTATCTTTTTCATGTGGTTTAATACGCTTTCTAAATCGTTTTAAATACCTAATAATCGAATATTCATTGTGACTATATTTGAGGATATTCTGAGGTAAAAGTATTCGTTCACAATGATACGCTATCAAAAAACATAAAAAATTCCAGATTGCTTTCCATGAGTCATGCTTACCAACTGTCGCAATTTTACTTAAATACTGCGGGCGCGAGTAGTGGTCATGAATGCTAAATTCAATATATCCATTTGCGTTTACTCCTCTTGGGTCTAGTACCGTTGTATGCGGCCTAATCAACCCTTGTTCCGAGACTAAGTACTCAATGTTAAGTTCTTTACATACCGAAATAGCGACAGCATGATGCCAAAGCGTATCATTTTGACAGATCACAAGAGAGATTTCTTTTTCCAAAATATATGCTTTTAAGGCCAAATAGAACTTAGCCATATACTCAAGTTCATCAACATTAAGTTCGCGATTTTCTCGTTTTTTGACAAACGAGTGATGGAATGATTTCAAATCTCTAATTTTACTAATGTCTTTGTTACTTACACACTCTTCAATCCCTTCAATCAACTTTGTAGCAAGAGTGACGCTAAAACCGGATAAATAGATTTTTTTTGCATTCGTTGATACAATAGCAAAACTTTCTTCAGCGACAAGTTTAGAAATTTTGCAATATAAATCTGAATACGCTGGTTCTAATGATAATACTCGATACATTTTACGCATTATTAAATTCTGATAGATCAATGCTTCTATTGCATATTCTATTAATTTGTCTCTCGCTATGGGATACAAATAATACTGTTTGGTTCTGCCCACCAATATGCTCTAACATTGCCTTTTCGGCTTTTTCTCGAAAATCTTTATCACCAACAGATAAAATTTCATCAATCATAAGAATGTCAACTTTAGTAATGAGTCCAGCAGAAAAGCCAAGTTTAGAACGCATCCCTGATGAGTAGGTTCTTACTGGTTGTTCAAAAAATTTTCCTAACTCTGAAAAGTCTTTAATTTCATTTGCTTTTTTGATTGCGTCTTTCTTACTAAAACCATTGAACATGCTGCTTAAAACAACATTATCTCTTCCTGTAAGTTGATTGTTGAAACCTAGCCCCAACGATAATAAAGCTCTCGTTGTTCCCGGAGGCATTATGACATCACCTCTATCTGGCGACAGAACACCAGCCAATATTTTTAAAAGCGTTGACTTACCCGACCCATTTTTTCCGAGAACTCCAAATACTTCTCCTCTTTGAACCTCGAAACTAACACCGCTTAAGGCCTTATGCTTAAATGTCTTGAATAGACCAATACGAGTTTTATACTCTAGATGAATATCTTGAACTTTAAGAATAGGTTCGTTCATGAAAACAACACCCTAGTAATGACATTATTAAAACGTTTAAATGCAATGAGACTTGCAATCAATAATAAAATTGAGACAACTAGACATGGTATATAACGTTCAAAATCAACTGGGCTATGATAAATTAAAACCTGTCTAAAACCATCAAGTAAAGCCGCGACCGGATTTAAAGTAAATATCAAATCTCTTGTAGCTGGATCTTCTATGTGGTTGATATCCCAAAATATTCCGGAGCCAAACATGACCCCCATCATCCCTAGTTGAATAAGGTTAGAAAAATCTTGGGCCATCGTTACAAACAACGAACAAATAAACCCAACCCCACAAATCAATAAATATGTTAGTAACAACAAAGGGATAAGTTGCCAATATCCTAAATAGACGCTATATCCTTGAAATTGTAAAACAGAAAACAACAATAAAAAAGAAATCAGAGCTTTGTAAGTGGACTCTTGTATATTAACTAAAGGAAATATCCACTTTGGCAATGCTCTTTGCCCGATAATACCTTTATTTTGATTTAAACCGGTTGAAGCCATGATCACGCTTTTTGAAAACCACAGATAAATGATTTTCCCTACTATCAGAAATGTAACAAAGCCAGGCCCCCCTCTTTGTAATAAAACTTCAAAAACAAAATAAAATAGACTTACAAACAAAAGTGGCTCAAGCACCCACCATAGATAGCTCAAAACAAGTTTATTGGCTTGAGCTTTCATCTTCATTTTAGCTTGCATGTCAATAAGCTGGAAGTAGCGCCAAAGATTAGCAGAATTCATCCTAATTCCTATTCTAGTAATTATTTCGTAACCGTTTACAAGCCTCTATCGCTGGGCAACTGCATGAATGCTTGTTTTTCTAAAAAGCTCACCCAATAGGGCGCCAAACTACTATTTTTCACCGTTAGGCGAGCTATCCGTTCGCATTTGGGTAAGCTACCGCCCTTAGGTTTGGCTCCTAAAGGCAAAGCAAAACCACTTTTGCGTGGTTTACGCAGTTTCAATTAGCCTTAATTTTAACAAAAGATATGTGTATAAACCAGTGTAGTAATACGACTCGGTTCCTTACCGACCTTACACTCAAACAAATGAAATATTGTACACCGGCTCACTCGTTCTATATCGCTACCCAAATGACGACCTTTCTTCGTCGTACACTTAAAACAGCCTAATTCTATCTTTGGCTAAGCATTCTTCTAGACCAGAGAGACTGACGGCAGCATGCTTCCTCTGTATTCTCTCACCCTTTATCGCTATACTCCTACCCTACAATTTTTCGCCCAATAACGAATAAGAGTTGAAGACATGCAAGAGTTAGTTCCATTTATTCAAGAAAATATGATTTTAGCCATCGTATGGATCGGCTTGGTCGTTGCCATCATTGCGAACGTAATCAAAACATCAAACGCAGCCTACAAAGAGATCACCGCAGCGCAAACTACACAACTGATTAACCGTGAGAACGGCGTTGTGGTTGATATTCGTACGAAAGATGAGTTCAAAAAGGGCCATATTACTGACGCACTTCACATTTTGCCGTCAGACATTAAATCAAATAACCTAGGTAGCCTTGAAAGCCGTAAAGCTGACCCAATTATCGTAGTATGCAAGACAGGTCAAACCGCTCAAGAAAGCGCTAACTTGCTGGTTAAAGCGGGCTTCGAAAACGTAAGCGTGCTGAAAAGCGGCCTAGTAGCTTGGAGCGAAGCTAACTTACCTCTGGTTAAAGCTAAGAAATAGTAAAGGGCAAAAGTAATCTGACCTGGTAAACTAACTTTCGGGTTTTGTTCAACAAATATGATGAACAAAACCTTCTGTAAATTTTTAAGGACAAGAAAATGGCTGAAGCAGCACAACAAGACGCACAACAAAACTTCGCAATCCAACGCATCTTCCTAAAAGACGTATCTTTCGAAGCGCCAAACTCTCCAGACATGTTTCAAAAAGAGTGGAACCCAGATGTAAAACTGGATCTAGATACTCAAAGCCGTGAACTTGGCCAAGGCGTTTACGAAGTCATTCTTCGTCTAACAGTAACGGTTAAAAACGCAGACGAAACGGCATTCCTTTGTGAAGTTCAACAAGGTGGTATCTTCTCTGCAAGCGAAATGGAGGCGGGCCAACTAGCACATTGCCTAGGCGCATTCTGCCCGAATATCCTATTCCCATACGCTCGTGAAACAATCTCTAGCCTAGTGGTTAAAGGTACGTTCCCACAACTGAACCTAGCACCTGTAAACTTCGATGCTTTGTTCATGAACTACCTACAGAGCCAAGCTCAGCAAGCTGAAGGCGAGCAGGCTTAATTCTCAAAGTAGAACTTAATTCTAACGATTCAAACGTTAGTTACCTTTTAAATGCACATCGTAACTTCTGCGATGTGCATTTTTCTTTACACTGTATTGAGATAGAAAGCCTTCTAATTTGGTAGGAAGCTTTTCCTGAACTCTCCGATTTTCCTCATTATTTTTAGGTGGAAGCATGACAGACACAACTCACCCGACTCACACGACAAGCGCTTTTGGTCAAGACAGCGTTTACGGCAAAGATATCGCAATGACTGTCATTGGCGCTGGTTCTTACGGGACCTCTTTAGCTATATCTCTCGCGCGTAACGGTGCAAATGTTGTTCTTTGGGGGCATGACCCTATCCACATGGCCCGCCTTGAATCAGAGCGCGCTAACAATGCATTTCTTCTTAATATCGATTTCCCAGAAAGTCTGATCATCGAGTCGAACCTTGAGAAAGCGGTGACAGCAAGCCGTGACCTGCTAGTCGTCGTTCCTAGCCACGTGTTTGGCACCGTTTTAAATAGTCTAAAGCCTCATTTATCAGAGAATTCTCGCATCTGCTGGGCAACGAAAGGGTTAGAGCCGGAAACAGGTCGCCTACTCAAAGATGTCGCACACGATGTACTTGGTGACAATTACTCGCTAGCGGTTCTATCCGGCCCTACTTTCGCCAAAGAGCTTGCGATGGGTATGCCGACAGCAATTTCAGTCGCGTCACCAGATGAGACCTTCTTAGAAGAGCTGCAAGACAAGATTCACTGTGGAAAAACATTCCGCGTATATGCAAACTCAGATTTCATTGGTATGCAGCTTGGTGGTGCAGTTAAAAACGTTATCGCGATTGGCGCTGGCATGTCGGATGGTATTGGCTTCGGTGCTAATGCACGTACAGCCTTAATTACCCGTGGCTTAGCTGAGATGAGCCGACTAGGTACAGCTCTTGGTGCACAACCAGAGACCTTTATGGGTATGGCGGGACTTGGTGACCTAGTACTGACATGTACCGACAACCAATCGCGTAACCGTCGCTTTGGTTTAGCGTTAGGTTCCGGTAAAGATGTTGATACCGCCCAAGAAGAGATTGGCCAGGTAGTAGAAGGTTATCGCAACACTAAAGAAGTTTGGTTACTATCAGAACGTATGGGCGTTGAGATGCCAATTGTTGAACAAATTTACCAAGTGTTGTACCAAGGAAAGGATGCACACTTAGCTGCGCAAGATCTGCTTGCTAGAGATAAAAAATCAGAAAGATAAAAGAGCAGGTGCGGGATTCGAGAAATCGAGATGCGAAGAGAATAAAAGCAGATACGAAATTCGAGTATACGAGATGCGAAAAGAAGAAGGGCAATAGAGCATTTAATGAGGGCAGCTTTCGTTACTCGCTTCCTCTCTTATAGCTCTTCGAAACTCTCATCTCGTCACTCGCATCGCCCTGATAAAGAATGGATGGAAAAATGAAACACTGTGAACAACAAAAAGTTTGGCAATGCATTGTAAAAGAAGCTCGACAGCAGTCTGAGCAGGAACCTATGCTTGCGAGTTTTTACCATGCCACGATTATCAACCATGAAAGTCTAGGGGCTGCACTCAGCTATATTCTTGCCAACAAGCTAAAAACGGCTTCAATGCCAGCGATGGCAGTACGTGAAGTGGTTGAGCAAGCCTTTAAAGAAGATGACTCAATCATTGATGCGGCCGCTTGTGATATTTGCGCGACCGTGACACGCGACCCGGCAGTAGAGATGTATTCTATGCCATTGCTCTACCTCAAAGGCTATCACGCCCTGCAAGGTTATCGCGTCGCTAACTGGTTATGGAAGCAAGGACGAATTGCCCTCGCCACTTACCTGCAAAACCAAATCTCGGTCGCATGCCAAGTGGATATCCACCCTGCAGCGCGTATCGGCAAAGCAATTATGCTCGACCACGCAACGGGTATTGTTATCGGTGAAACGGCGGTGGTCGAAAACGACGTATCCATTCTTCAAGATGTTACTCTCGGCGGTACCGGTAAAGAAGGCGGTGATCGTCATCCTAAAATCCGTGAAGGCGTGATGATTGGTGCTGGTGCGAAAATACTCGGCAATATTGAAGTGGGTGAAGGCGCGAAGATTGGCTCTTGTTCTGTGGTACTACAAGCTGTACCACCACATACTACGGTCGCTGGTGTTCCCGCTAAGATTGTTGGTAAGCCCAAGACAGATAAGCCTTCTCTAGATATGGACCAAGGGTTCAATGGGCGTACTCAGAACTTTATTCATGGTGATGGGATATAAGAACAGATACGAGTAAACGAGATGAGAAGAGATTAAGAGCAGATGCGGGGTTCGAGTAACCGAGATGCGAAGGGCTTAAGCTCAAATTGCATGCTTTTGGTTTCTTTTCAAAAACAACGAATGGACTCGCTGTGAGTAGATCTCCAACTCGCTCGTTCCTCGCTCTTGAAGATGACGTCCTTTTAAACTTCGTCATTCCAGAACTGAGGGACGAAGTATCTGGAATCTCTATCTCCATGATAAATAGCTCTAAAAACTAGCAGTAATTTAATGAGTAGGCTGTAACTTAGATGACCAAAACAATGAAAAAAATTAGAGCGATAAGCGGCCTTGTTTTACTTTCTAGTGCGATGTTTTCTATCTCTACTCATGCCGCTTCCCAAGGTGAACTGAAGGGGGTGAAGAGTGAGATCTCTCGCCAGCAAAAGGTCCTCTCCTCACAGCAAAAAAAACTCGATAACCTACAAGCAAGTCTTAAGGAACAAGAGCTGTCTATTGCTGCACTGGAAAAAGCCATCCAAGACAGTAAAGTGCAGCTTAATACTGCGAATGCAAATATTGCTAGCTTAGATGCTAAGATCACAGCACTTACCGCTCAGAAAAAAAGTCATACCGATAAGTTGGAACAACTGGTTCAAACTTATTACATGGCAAGTCGCGCCAAAGCCTCATCTCACATTCTCAACACGGGTGTCGAAGAAGATCGTATCAGCCATTACTACCAACATCTTGCTAAAGCCCGCTCTGCAACAATCAAAACCATTGAACAAACACAACTAGAGTTAGAAGGAAGCCATAAACAACGCCAACTTGAACAAGAGCAGATCGCAACTCTGTTAAAGCAACAAACAACAAAACGCGATAAGTTAACCCAGACTCAAACGCAGCGTAAGAAAACCGTTGGCAGTATTAAGAAGAACATCTCAGGTGATAAAAATTACTTAGCCGAGCTGCAGCGCAATGAGACTCGCCTCAAAGCGGAGATCGCCAAAGCAGAAAAAGCCGCTCGAGAAAGACGTAACACGGTGCCTATGGATGGCTTAGCAAAGCGGAAAGGAAAGCTGCCTTGGCCAATCAAAGGAAAAGTTCTGCATAACTACGGTTCACGCCAAACCGGGCAAGTTAACTGGAAAGGGATGGTGATCAATGCCAAATATGGTCAGCAAGTTAAATCTGTTTACTCAGGCACCGTTGTTTTTGCTGAGTATCTGCGTGGCTATGGCTTAGTAGTCCTTCTTGATCACGGTAAAGGTGACATGACGCTTTATGGCTTTAACCAAGCACTACTCAAGAAGGAAGGCGATAAAGTTAAAGCCGGTGAAGCGATTGCCCTTGCTGGTGATACTGGTGGTCAAACCCGCCCATCCCTATATTTTGAAATCCGCAGAAACAGCCAAGCTCAAAACCCTAAGAGTTGGTTGGTTAGGTAAAAGCAGATACGGAATGCGACTAACCGAGATGCGAAGAGCTCAAAAGCAGATACGGGATTCGAGTAACCGAAATTAGAAATACAAATTAACTCGTTGAAAAGATCTGTATTCGCATTTCTCAGACTTCGTCATTCCAGAATTGAGGTACGAAATATCTGGAATCTCATATGGTATTGCAAGCCTCAAGGATAACGAGAGATTCCCTATCACGCTCGTCCCTCGCTGTAGGGAATGACGTTGCTACACACATACCACGACTAGAGCCTTCCCTACTCTTGGAATCTCGAATCTCGCTTACTCGTATCTTTCTATTTAGAGTTCAACGCCCTGACACCATCTTCCAATAATGTCAGCTGTTCACAACCTTGGTCAGTCGCAATCGGTTTAACGGTCGCGATCATCTGCAGCATACCTTGGTGAACCACCTGTTCCGTTATTTGCGCTTTTGGAGACATCGCAGACTGGTAAGCCAACCAACCCGATGCGATCAAGTGAAGAGAGGTCACCATAGACTTCATCTCTGAATCTGTCGCTTTAAGCAAGTTCAATTCAACAAAAGCTCTCATGATATCGACAAGATTCGTTTGTAATCTCTCTTGCACAGCCATGTAATCGAGGTGAAGCTGTTCGTCACGAGACAAGATTTCAGGAAGGTTTGCGTAGAAGAATCGGTACTTCCACATCAGAGTGAAAATCGAATCTAAATAGTGCTTTAGTAGTGTGAGGCTCTCTTTCTGACCTTGGATTGGAGTAAATCTTTCAAGTAACTCGGTAGAATAGAGGGTAAAAATATCACGGACAATTTCTTGCTTGTTACGAAAGTGGTAGTAGAGATTACCTGGGCTGATCTCGATATGGTCAGCAATATGATTGGTCGTAATACTACGCTCACCATGCTCATTAAAAAGCTCTAAGGCAGCGTAAACAATCTTGTCACGTGTTTTCATTATTTATTAGTATCCCTATCCGTTTAGTGGTTCAGTATATCGCCACTAAACAGATAGATCGAGCTGTTAACATCTGGTCTAATTAGCACTAGCTAAAATAGAACCAAATCAATCACTGCCAAACAGATCTCGAGTGTAAACCTTGTCTGCAACATCTGCGATCTCTTCAACCATTCTGTTAGAAACAATCACATCGGATACCGCTTTGAATTCCTCAATGTCAGAATAGACTTTCGAATTTAAGAAGTGCTCTTCTTTTAGTACCGGCTCAAACACAACCACTTCGATACCCTTAGCCTTTAAGCGCTTCATAATGCCTTGAATTGAAGAGGCACGGAAGTTGTCCGAACCAGCCTTCATGTTCAAACGGTAAATGCCAACCACTTTAGGGGAACGCTTGATGATTGAATCCGCAATAAAGTCTTTGCGGGTGCGGTTAGCATCAACAATGGCACCGACAATGTTGTTTGGTACATCTTGGTAGTTAGCTAACAGCTGCTTGGTATCTTTCGGTAGACAATAGCCACCATAACCAAACGAAGGATTGTTGTAGTGATTACCAATTCGAGGATCTAAGCCTACTCCCTCTATGATCTGGCGAGAATCCAAGCCATGTGCTTCCGCGTAAGAGTCAAGTTCATTGAAATATGCAACACGCATTGCTAGGTATGTATTAGAGAAAAGTTTTACGGCTTCCGCTTCCGTCGAGTTGGTGAACAAAACATCGATATTCTCTTTTTCAGCACCTTCGACAAGCAGGTCTGCAAACACTTTCGCTCGTTCAGAGCACTCACCAACGATAATTCGAGAAGGGTTCAAATTATCGTGTAACGCTTTACCTTCGCGCAAAAATTCAGGGGAGAAGATGATATTCTCGCAGTTCAGTTCTTGTTTGATGCGTTCGGTGTAGCCAACAGGTACCGTTGATTTGATGACCATCACAGCTTTAGGATTTACAGCCATTACATCTTTGATAACCGACTCAACGGAGCTGGTATCAAAGTAGTTGTTTTTAGGATCATAATCGGTAGGCGTTGCAATGATGACAAACTCGGCACCTTGATACACTGATTTATCGGTCGTTGCCCTGAAGTTCAGTGCTTTATTTGCCAGAAAATGTTCTATTTCAACATCAACAATAGGCGATTGCTTATTGTTAAGCATCGTCACTTTTTCATTGATGATATCCACCGCGATCACTTCATGATGCTGAGCTAACAACATCGCATTTGAGAGACCTACATACCCTGTACCGGCTACTGCAATCTTCATGATAATACCTATAGTTTTGAGCAATTAACTCAACAAAATTTATAACTTAGCTTGCCGTATCATACTCCGGTTGGGGAATTATTCCACTAGCCCGCCTTATCCATTCCTTGCTATACTGGTGATAGTTTTGTATTCAAAAGAGTTAGAGAATTATGATTATCGTAACCGGTGGTGCTGGCATGATTGGCAGCAATATTGTTAAGGCGCTTAACGAAGCGGGCCACAACGATATTCTAGTCGTCGACAACTTAAAAGACGGTAAGAAGTTTAAAAACCTTGTCGACTTAGACATCACAGATTATATGGATCGTGATGACTTTCTAACTCAAGTGATGGCTGGCGATGACTTCGGTCATATTGAAGCAATTTTCCACGAGGGTGCATGCTCTGCGACTACTGAGTGGGATGGTAAGTACATGATGCTTAACAACTATGAGTACTCAAAAGAACTGCTTCATTACTGTGTTGAACGTGAAATTCCATTTTTATATGCCTCTTCTGCTGCGACATACGGTGAAACAGATACGTTCATTGAAGAGCGCGAATACGAAGGTGCATTGAACGTATATGGCTACTCAAAACAACAGTTTGATAACTACGTTCGTCGCTTAACGGCGGATGCAGCAGCGCACAATGAGACACTTTCACAAATCGTAGGCTTTAGATACTTCAATGTTTATGGCCCGCGAGAACAACACAAAGGCAGCATGGCATCCGTTGCCTTCCACCTGAACAACCAAATGAACGCTGGCGAAAATCCAAAACTGTTTGCAGGCAGCGAGACCTTTAAGCGCGATTTTGTTTATGTTGGTGATGTGGCAGCCGTTAACCTCTGGTTCTTAGAAAATGGCGCTTCTGGTATTTTTAACCTTGGTACCGGCAATGCAGAGTCATTTGAAGAAGTAGCAAAAGCGGTCATCAAACATCATGGCAAGGGAGAAATTGAAACCATCCCCTTCCCAGACCACTTAAAAGGCGCTTATCAAGAGTTCACTCAGGCTGACTTAACTAAACTACGTAATACAGGTTGTGATATTGAATTTAAATCTGTCGCCGACGGTGTTGCTGAATACATGAAGCTTATTAACTCATAATAAGTAAGCAAATACTAATTTAGTGATGGACTCTCTTGATGGGGCCGTCACTGAAAAAATATAATCATTTCCTGAATCGCGAGCTATTAGCCCGTTTCCCTTATAAAAATGTAGTGTATTGATGACCACACAACGCAATGACTTTGACCCAAAAGCATACAGCCCTAAATTTGAATGGGGCTTTTTAGCACCGAAGTACTGGGGCACTTGGATCGCAGTACTTCTATCTTCGTTAGTTAGCTTTTTGCCTAATCGCATTCGTTTAACTCTAGCTAAGTTTATGGCTAAACAGGCCGTGAAAATCAAAAATAAAGCTAACCGTCGTGCTCGTGTAAACCTTGAGATGTGCTTTCCTGAGCAGTCAATAGCAGAGCGCGAAATAGTCCTTTATAAGTCATACGTTACATCCATCTCATTTTTGATGGGCTTTGCATCCCTAACTCTTAAAAACAAAGATTGGTTAGAGAGCAATACGTCAATTAACGGCCTGAGTAACCTAACCGATATTACAGACAGTGGTGAGAATGTTATCTTGTTGGTGCCGCACACATGGGCTATTGATATCCCAGCAGTATTGCTCGCGTCACGTAACCTTCCAGTATCTGCGATGGCAAAAGCTCAGAAAAACAAGCTCAGTGACTGGTTGATGCACCGTCAGCGCGTACAATACGGCGGCCGAGTTTATGACCGTAGTGGTGGTATAAAGCCTTTCATTAAGTCTGTAAGGGATGGTTACCTAGGTTATTATCTCCCGGATGAAGATCTTGGTCGCGAGCATAGTGTCTTCGTTGATTTTTTTGCTACACAAAAAGCAACCATTTCAGGTCTTGGTCGTTTATCTAAACTGAGCAAGGCAAAGATTGTCCCACTATTCGCTCAATATGATAGCAACACAGGTCAATACTCATTAGACTTCTACCCCGCTTTACCCTTTCCGACTGGAAGCGAAGAGCAGGACGCACGCATGATGAATCAATGTATTGAAGATTATGTGAGTAAAAAACCTGAGCAATATATGTGGATCTTAAGGTTACTTAAGACTCGCCCAGACAGTAATGTAAATCCTTATAATAGCTAGTGTGTAATAATTATAATGAATCTTATCAAACGTAACTTATCCATATTTTTATTACTGCCTTATTTTATTGCAGTAACAGGTATGCTTGTATTAGATGGTGGTGATAAAAAAATCATCCCATTTATTATGCTGAGTATATTAATTAGTACATATTTGTATAAAAAAGAACTAATCATTAAAAAACTAAAAAATCCATTTATATGTTTATTATCTCTATTATGTATATATACAATATTTAGTTACTACTACCATGGGTCAAGCTCTAGAGAAATAAGAGCGTTGCTTGGTGCGACATTGTTTCTTTTATTTTTCCCATATCAAATCCTTACTAAAAAAGCGATTCAATGGATAATTTTAGCAGGTAGTTTTACTGTATGCGTCAATAGCATCTATTTCAATATTTATATAGGTATAGACCGTTCTGCTGGCTATATAAACCCGATACCCTACGCAACAGCGTGCGCCTTGATATCCATAATTGCTTTCTCTTTATTACTAGATACTAGCTCTTTAAAGGGAAAAATACTTCCTTTGGTCGCTTTTTTGCTGTCACTTCCACCGATTATCCTGAGTGAGACTCGAGGTATCTGGTTAGCGTTCAGTTTGAGTATCTTTTTTATATTCATTGCTAAATGCATTAAGAACCCGCCTTCAAAAAGGAATGTATTACTTGCCATTATATTCACAGCGATTCTAACTTCTACTGGCGCCTTCTTGTTTAAAGAGAAGATAAACGAGAGATATAACCAAACCATCTATGAAGCCAAAAAGATTCAATCAGGCGATTATAGCACCTCAGTTGGACTTAGGTTACAAATGTGGATGTTGGCACCAGAACTCATAACACAAAAACCAATACTAGGGCACGGAAAAGAACAACGGGAGATATTAAAAGATAAGTTAGAGCATGGTGAAATATCTAGAGCGCTATATCGCTATGCTTCAGCTCACTACCACAATCAATTTTTAGATAAAATGGTTAAGTCTGGGGTTGTAGGCCTGACACTTTTAATGGTGCTTCTACTTTATCCTCTAATGAGAGTAAAAAAATTGCCATCACTCGATACATATATAGTGATTGGTTTAGTTAGTCTATTTTTCATTGCGGGTTTAACTGATGTTCCTTTTAATCATTCTCAGACCATAATATTATATTTGTTCTTTATTACCCCTATTTGCTCAAGATGTAAGAGAGTTACCAATGACTAAAATATTTGTCATAAATTTAGAATCTTCCACAGATAGAAAAGAAAACATTAGTCGTCAACTAGATGAACTGTCTCTTCCTTTTGAGTTATTTTCTGCGATAGATGGCCGAACATCTCCTCCTCACCCGTTACTTAAACGCTATAATGATGAATTAAGCCAAACATACAGAGCAAAAACACTTAACGCTGGTCAACTAGGATGCTATGCAAGTCACTTTTTACTCTGGGAAAAATGTATAGAGCTAAATCAGCCAATAATTGTTCTTGAAGACGATGCTTTGTTATTTAAAAAGACATTTTTAGATTTTTTACAAGATATTCCTGAACTACCTGAATCTATCGAATGTATTCGGTTATTTAATAATAAGCGTCGAAAGTTCGGTTCCTATTCTATATTTGAATGTTCATCGACCAGCATCCACAAATTTACAAAAGGGCACATGAGTACAACTGCTTATTACCTTACACCTGAAGGAGCGCATAAACTATTATTACACTCTAAGGAATGGTACATGGCAGTCGATATTTATATGGACCGTTTTTGGGAAAATGAAGTGGAATGCTACGGCACTGCAGCTCCTTGTTTAACGAACGATCCTAAGTTTGACTCTGAGATTGGCTATGTCAAGCGTACTAGTACCAGAAGTTTATTTAAGAAATGTAAGCGTGAATGGTTCAATTTAAACGAAACTATTCAGCGTCATCTGCATAATATAAAATTCAAAATCAGTATAAAAAAATAATGTAATTTATGAAGTTAGAAAACTTTGGTAGTGACATAGATATATTTATGCGGCTTCAACGAACAGCTCAGCATATCGATTAAGCATTGGATCTTTTCATTGAAAGCAGGCTTTTTCCGTAGTTTCCGTTACACCATGTAAGAGCTCACCACGTTGCGCTAACACGCTTCCATAAGATGGCACAATGGGAGACTTTATTCGCCCAGAAGCATTAAAACGATCTCAAGATTGCGGTGATTTTTCCGATTTAATGGGGCTATTTACACCTTTGATGTTCAAAAGTTTATGGAGTATGGCGAAATTTGATACACGAATAAATCCTTCGCCTAGGTGAGGGAAAATCGAATTTCTGTTGATATTGACCAACGGTTAGACTTTGAGCTTGCCGGTTTTTTATGAACAAAGAGGGCTAAATAGCCCTCTTCACTCTATATTACTGCTTAAGCAACTTGTCAAAAAACTCCAGATGCTTCTTCACTGTTACTCGTGAACTAAAGCTTTCATCTAGGCGCTTCTTAGCCGCTTCACTCATGGTTGTGCACTTGGCCTTGTCTTGTGCGAGCTTGTCCATAGCCTCACCTAATGCTTTAGCGTCTCCCGTAGGAACAATATAACCCGTTTCACCATCCACAACGAGTTCAGGTGCTCCACCAGTAGTCGTGACTACAGAAGTAGTACCATTCGCCATTGCTTCTACAATGGTGCGCGGTAGCCCTTCTCCGCTGATCGATGGTTGAACTTGAAAGTCTGCCATACACATAATTGAAGGGATATCAGTTCGGTGGCCTATGTAATGAATTCGCTCACTCATCGGGCTCGCTTTCATCTCATCAAAGTGAGGCTCATAACCGCTCCCAGCTAAAATCAGGTGAAAGTTAGGTGCCGTAATGTGTTTGGTCGCTTCAAGCAAAACGGATATACCTTTACTTGGCCTTACGTGCGCTGCTGTAATCGCAACAACATCCTCTTCACTCAAACCAAATTCAGAGCGCTCAGTTGGTGGTACCTTGTACCAATCCAACTCGTGTCCTTTGTATATGGTAACAACGTTATCTTTGTCCTTCCAAACACGTTTCACTACATCCTGTCGAACTGCTTCAGACACGCACACAATGCCATCTACTCGAGGATGGAGCTGAGTTAGGTAAGCACTTGGATCATGTCGATACAGCCCGCCAGTAGTACCTCGATAAACAACCAATTTAACGTCAAAACCAATACACGCAAATGCTGCATTGGGTATTGTCTTAGAGTTAAAAGCATAGCAGATGTCGTAATTGTGCGTTTTTAACTCATGACGGATCTTTTTAATGGTATCAAAGCAAATTTTACGTTTAGGATAGCCATCAACAACTCGGATGCCGTGCTCTTCTAACTTCGATACGTGCTCAGATTCTCTCTGAGTCATGATCGTCACTTGGTGCCCTTGACGAGCTAGCTCGATAAAAATCGCAGCTTCTGGACGCAAACTGTTCCATGCATGTAAATAAGATGCACAAACTAAAATCTTCATCTATTGGTCCCTATTTAGCTTGGTCTGTTGAACGGTCTTCTGAGCGGTTTTCAAGAATCCACAAACCGACGTATTTATTGAAGTTCACTTGAGCGTAAGTCATCGCCATAATGAAGCCGACACTGCCATCCATAAAGCCACGACGGATAATGTACACAAGGAAAAACGTCCACATCGCTCGGAGTAGAGCAAGGAATAAGCCGTATGATTTCTTACCTTTACGGTGATATTTTTGAGAACCAAGCCAAGCATATTGCGCCGCTTTATCTAAGCCGTGCCCATAATCTCGGTGAGTGTAGTGGAGCAAGTAGCCTTTCAGAGTGCCCGTCGTTCCTTGTTCTGGCACAACAGTTTCGTGCACTTCATCCAACGTATATCGAGAGCCCTCTCTTTTGAAGAGCCTCAACACAGCACGTGCACTGCGCCCATACTTAAGCGTTGTTCCATAGAGCGTCACTCCCCAAGGAAGTTTATAAGCAGTATGTTTGATTTGATCTTGTTTTAATAATTCAACAAGCGCCTTGCTCATTTCTGAGTCTAAAGCTTCATCCGCATCGATTGATAACACCCAATCACATGTCGCTTTATCTAGCGCTCGTTGCTTTTGCTTACCAAAGCCCGGCCAATCTGTGATGGTCACGTTGTCTGTGTATTTTTGGCATATCTCTACGGTTGCGTCCGTTGAACCGCTGTCTAACACAATTAGCTCATCGGCAATATCAACCACAGATTTAAGGCAAGTTTCAATTCGGTCTTCTTCATTCTTGGTAATAACAATGACAGACAGGGTATGTTTTCTCATTATTCAGCCCTAGAATTTCCAATAGTTTAATGATTTACGGATTTTAAAGTTACGAATCCAATTTTTTGGCTTTTTATCCTGCCAACTACTTTCTAGCACATCAGTAATAGCACTCAGAACTCTAGCTGAGGATTGACCGTCCAAATATGGCGTTATCGACGGACCATAATTCGCGATGGCTTTGTCTCTTGCTTCATCCGGTAGCATCGCTTGTTGAATTGCTGATTCCAGCTGCTCAGCTTGGGTAATATTGATGAAGCTCGCTTGAGGTTCTCGGTTATTTACCGTAACAACCGGCTTATTGAGCAACAAAAACTCCTGAAATATCGATGAGTTGTCACACACCATCACATCCGCACGATGCTGCATTTCAATCACTCGATCATTGTCGAAGAACAGAAGGTTATCGCCTGCCAACGCCTGGTATTTTTCTCGTGTTTCTTGCTTCATTTTAGGATGCAATGTCACTAGCCACTGCCACTGGCTCAGTTTGCTTAGGCGCTTAAGTTCTTCATAAACCAATTCAGCACAGGATAAACTTGGCGAAAAAGTGGAAGCGAATAGGATTTGAGGTCTATCAAAATGACGCTCACTGGCTTGGTAATTTAATAAACTATCTAGCTTCAACCATCCGGTCTCTTTGACTTGAAAATAGCCACGCTGCTTAGCTAACGGTTCCAACGAGTTGGTTCTTTCATGACCTTCTGTGCAATACAAGTCAAATAGACCACGCTCAGGATATAAGTTCCCTCGTTTACTCTCATTCAAACCGTGAAACACTTGTACCTTCAAACCTGGGATAAAAGCAGGAACGCGATCACCGGGTACTAAAACAGCAGAAGGGTTATAGGTGACAGCTTCTGTCAAAGACACGCGCTGCTCTTGCTCTAATAAGAGATGTTCAGAAGCATCATTACCAACGAGCAACCACTTTACGTCATGGCCAAGTTGTTTCGCGTAGTTATAAAATGGACGAAGGATCGCAAATGAATAGTTTTGCTCAACATAGAGCAAAAAACGATAGGATTGATCGGTTTGAATAAGCGATGAGATAGAGTTCACCATTTCCGTTTGAAAGTGTCACTAAGCTTTCAATTATAACGCTCTTTACTTTCGAGATTGAAGAAAATACTCTTCTGATTACTGATTTTACCCTCTGGTGTCACTGTTCTTATGCTCATACGACTTATATACACTCTTATATTGTCATTAGCCTCTCCTCTGCTCCTCTATGGGCTCTATAAAAGCAAACCCGGCAAACCCAGTTTCGGTAAGCGCTGGAAAGAACATTTCGGTATTACGCCGCAAACCCAAGGTAAAAGCCCGATCTGGATTCATGCGGTGTCGGTAGGTGAATTTATTGCTGCGATACCTATTATCAAGCAATTGAAGCAGCGAGACCCAAATCAAGCCATCATTGTTACCACGACAACCAGCACGGGTGCTGAACAAATAAACAAACTTGGTGGTTTGGTCGAGCATCGCTACATGCCGATTGATTTTTCTTGGTGTGTACGAGGCTTCCTTAAATCAGTAAAACCAAAGCAGATGTTGATTATGGAAACAGAGCTTTGGCCAAACACGTTACATTGCGTCGCGAAAGCTGGGATTCCTATTTCAGTACTCAACGCTCGTCTATCTGAACGTTCATGCCAGCGCTATGCCAAATTCCAACCCGTGTTTAACCTTCTCGCTAAAAAACTATCTCAGGTACTCTGCCAGTACCCTAGTGATGCGGAGCGTTTTGTTAGGCTAGGCCTAGATAAAGCATCTGTGCATGTGACAGGCTCTATCAAGTTTGATATTGAAGTCTCTGCTGAACAAGTTGAAAAAGGCAAAGCACTAAGGAAGCAAATAGGTTTTGAACGCGCTGTCTGGATTGCGGCTAGCACCCACCAAGGTGAAGACGATGTTGTTTTAGATGCTCATAGGCAACTTACAAAAGACAATCCGAATGCGCTACTGATCATCGTGCCTCGCCACCCCGAGCGATTCAACCAAGTGACAGAGCTCGCTAAGCGGCACGGCTTCAACACCGTCACTCGAACGGGTCAGCAAGCATTAACATCTGATGTTGAAGTCTATATCGCTGATACCATGGGCGAAATGTTGGTACTACTCGGCGGCGCTGATGTCTGTTTTATGGGTGGAAGCCTTGTTGGAGATAAAGTTGGGGGGCATAATCTGCTAGAACCAGCAGCTCTACAGCTACCCTTACTGAATGGCCCTAGCTATTTTAATTTTAGCGAGATCACCGACAAACTGCTTGAAGCTCAAGCTGTCACTATTTGCCAAAACAGCAATGAAATTGCAGGCCAACTCAAAGAGCTGTTCGCCCACCCGGATTTGTGTAAAGACAAGGGCTTAGCAGCTTATCAAGTGGTTGAGCAGAATCGAGGGGCGTTAGATAACACCTTACAATACATTATTGACTAGGGCGTGTTGATAGCCTGTTAAAAGAGACTCCCAATCCGATTCTTGCCATTGAATCTGGCGCTTGTTTACTTCTTTTAGAAATGAGCGCTTTAGGCGATTCAAGTTGCCTTCTTTCCAGTCATCACCCGCTTGCTGACCACACTTGTCAAAGTCAATAATCCACACCTTTTGTGAATCATCGAGCAGGATATTATGAATGTTGAGATCAGTGTGATTAACGCCAGCATCATGCATTTTACGTACCTCTTGACCAATTTTTTGATAAATGTCCGCACCTATCGGATTAGCTACCAAGACATCAACTAGATCTTTCGCATTGGGGATTCGTTCCGACATCAGATCTGCACGATAAAATAATCCGCTTTTCGTCGCCCGAGCGGCAATCGGCTTGGGTACATTCACACCTGTATTAGCTAATACATTAAGAACATTAAGCTCCATCGCGCAGCGCGTACTTTCCCAATCAGAAAATCGATATTGGTCTTCAACGAGTTTGCCAAATAGCCCACCACGGCGATAGTGACGCAACGCAGCTTGCAGTCCATCAAGTTGAATAAACCAGGTGGTACCGCGCCCCTGTGCACTCCCTGAAATAGCCTCACGTTGTTGCCAGTATTCTGCCTCAAAGATCTGAACCATTTCCCCCTCAGGCACTTGAGCCAGAAGTTCAGGGTCATACCAAATTGTTTGGTTCTTAGTGTTAATCGTTTCCATCTGTGAGGCCTTTGGGTCGCTTTTCGTCATTGCTATTTTACAACTAATGCGAGTATCTGCATAATTCTGATGTTATTCACTTTTTTCGGGCACTTTATGTCACTGTTCTCAACTGCACCTCAATCTCTTTGCATACTTCGCCTATCCGCGATTGGCGATGTTTGTCATGCTATTTCTGTGGTTCAAGCCATCCAGAAGCAGTGGCCTGAAACGAAAATCACCTGGATAACCGGAAAAATAGAAGCCATGCTGATCGGCGACCTGCCAGGTATTGAAGTCGTTGTTTTCGATAAGAAACAAGGCTTCAAAGGAATGCGTGAACTCTGGCGCCAATTGTCAGATCGAAAATTTGATGCACTGCTACACATGCAAGCCGCACTCAGAGCCAGCGTACTTTCCTGGGGAATAAAGGCGAAGTATAAGGTAGGATTTGGCAAAAACCGTACTCGTGAAATGCAATCACTCTTTACTAACCGCCACCTGCCTATTTCAGATAAGTTTCATGTGTTAGATAACTTTGCCGAATTTGCTCGCTACATTGGTGTACCCTTCGATAAACCCCTGTGGGATATTCCTTTAACACCGGAAGACGAAAAACTGGCCATCGACACCATGGCTGGAAAACAAACCTTGGTTATATCTCCTGCAGCAAGCAAAGATTCACGTAACTGGTTAACTGATCGATATGCCGCTATTGCCGATTATGCAGTAGAAAAAGGAATGCAAGTGGTACTGTGTGGCTCTCCTGCTCCACGAGAAATAAACCTTGGTAAAGACATCGAAGCGCTATGCCAAGCTCCTGTTATCAACTTAATTGGCAAAACTAACCTAAAGCAACTTACCGCCGTACTGAAACATGCGACCGTGGTAATCGCACCAGATACCGGCCCAGCACACCTAACAACGACACAATCAACACCTGTTATCGGGTTATACGCACACAGTGATCCTCGAAGAACAGGGCCCTATAATGACCTTGATATTGTGGTCAGTGTTTATCAACAGCACGTAGAGACGCAACAAGGGAAACCAGTTGAAGACCTTCCGTGGGGAACCCGAGCAAAAGGTGATGATTTAATGAAAGACATCACGCTCGACATGGTAAAGCAGACTCTCAACAAAGCCTTAAACTCGATTAAAACACCAAGTAAGGACAGCTAATATGACCACACACGTTATCTACCCAGGTACTTTCGATCCGGTAACCAATGGTCACCTCGATATTATCGTCCGTGCTGCAAACATGTTTGATCATATCACGGTGGGAGTAGCTGCGAGCCCAAGCAAAAAGACCATGTTTAAGCTAGATGAACGAGTCGAGCTGTTACGTGATGCTGTGTCTCACTTACCGAATGTATCTGTTGAAGGCTTTTCTGGTTTACTTGTCGACTTTGCCAAAGAGCAAAAAGCTAACGTATTGGTACGTGGCCTCAGAACAACTATGGATTTTGAGTACGAGTTCGGTCTCACTAGTATGTATCGCAAGCTCCTTCCCGGTCTTGAAAGTGTTTTCCTAACCCCTTCGGAAGAGTATGCCTTCCTATCTTCGACTATTGTTCGTGAAGTCGCGATACACGGTGGGGACATAAGTCAGTTTGTGCCACAGAAAGTTGCAGATGAAATCAAACTGAAGGCAGTGAAATAATCACATTTTATACAACACTATCAATTAACCTGCCTAAAAAGAGAACAACCATTACAAAAACTCAAAGTGAGTGGTAACATATGGCTCTTGTATATGAAAAAATACTGTTATGAAAGCATACTGCATTACATTAAAAGGCAATAATAGCCGACAAACTTCAACAACCAACGCTATTAAAAGCGTCCTCGCTGATTTTGATTTCTTTATAGGTGTAGATGCGCGCTCCGATGAAAATCCTCTGTTGGATAAAATTAAAGATAAAGCATTTTTGCACAATATGGGGAGACCGCATGCGATTGGAGAGGTTGGGTGTTATGCAAGCCACTACCTTGTGTGGCAAAAATGTATTGAACTCAATGAACCCATATTAGTCTTCGAAGATCATATTGCTCTTAACCCTGAACTCTTCCTTAATTCCTTAAGTATAACTAAGCAACATATCGAACAGTGTGGTTTTATTCGCCTGCAAGACAGTAAAAACAAATTATTTTACTCAGTTGAAAATCATAAGAATCAAAAACTTGTAAAATATTTAAAGGTACCTCAGGGAACAGCTTGCTATGCCATTGCTCCAGATGCAGCAAGAGCTTTTATCAAGCACAGTTCAACGTTCAAATACCCTGTTGATGTATTTTTGAGAAATACATGGATACACAAACAACCGATGTTTGGCGTTCTTCAGGCAGGCTTACAGCGAAGTCAGCAGCCTTCAATTATAGGTAATCGTAAGCATAAAGGCAGAAAAAACTACTTTGTCGCTATTATGAAGATCCTAAACAAAATAAAAAGCATGACACTCAATCTAGCGACGAATATTTACCATCTGTTTAGTTTAAGCATTGAATACAAGCCTAAATTGAATAGTAAAAAATAGCGCTCATTGAGCGCTATTTTTTTGTTATAAGAACTTAGACTTACAACGAGTAGTAAGCTTTATACCAATCCGCGAATGCTTTGGCGCCTTCTTGGATTTTAACTTGAGGCTTATAGCCTACTGCTTCAAACAGATCTTCAGTATCAGCGTAAGTCGCGTATACATCACCAGGTTGTATTGGCATGAAGTTCTTCTTCGCTTCGATGCCTAAAGCGGTTTCCAATGCTTCAACGTAATCCATCAATTTAACTGGGCTACCATGACCAATGTTGAATACACGATATGGTGCTGAGCTGGTTGCTGGTGAACCTTGCTCTACTGTCCAATCTGGCTGTTTTGCTGGAATGCGGTCTTGCACACGAATAATGCCTTCAACAATATCATCGATATAAGTGAAGTCGCGCATCATGTCGCCGTTGTTGTAAATGTCGATCTCTTTGCCCGCCACGATTAAGTTCGCAAACTTAAACATCGCCATATCTGGGCGGCTCCAAGGACCGTACACCGTAAAGAAGCGTAAACCCGTTGTCGGTACGTCGTATAGATGAGAATAGGTATGCGCCATTAGCTCATTCGATTTCTTAGTCGCAGCGTACAATGAAATCGGGTGGTCAACACTGTCTGCCGTGTGGAATGGCATTTTCTGGTTCAAGCCATATACCGAGCTTGATGAAGCATAAACTAAATGCTCGACCTTGTTATGGCGACAGCCTTCCAAAATCGCTAAGTGACCAACAAGGTTGCTGTCAGCATAAGCCATTGGATTATCGATTGAATAACGAACGCCAGCTTGCGCCGCTAGGTGGATAACGCGGTCAAATTTTTGCTGTGCGAAAAGCTCAGCGATGCCTTCTCTATCAGCGAGATCAAGCTCGATAAAGGTAAGGTTTTCATGTTCGATACGCTTGAGGCGATCATGTTTCAGAGAGACTTCGTAGTAGTCATTTAGGTTATCGATACCAATAACCTCATGCCCTGCCGCACATAGTCGCTCTGACACTGCAGATCCAATAAAACCAGCAACGCCAGTTACTAAATATTTCATTCTACTATTCTCAATTCGTATAATTATTACAATTGTAGCTACTCGCTAGCTTATCGACTAGCAATAAAAAGTGAACACGAGTTCAGATTTTCTATACTTGGCACTCTTCACAATAAAAAGTATTGCGCTGCCCGATTTTGAGCTCTTGAATCAGCGCTTCGCAGCTTGGGCACTTTTCACCTGCTTTACCATACACTTGCAGCTCTTGCGCAAAGTAACCTGGTTTACCGTCAGCCTGAGAGAAATCTTTCAGCGTCGTGCCACCTTGCTTGATAGCCGTCGCGAGCACTTGTTTGATCTCATCGGTTAGCAAGATCCATTCGGCTTTGGTGACCTTATTTGCTGATCGTAACGGGTGAATTTTTGCCGAGAACAGGGCTTCGTTGGCGTAGATATTCCCAACACCGACCACCACTTTATTGTCCATGATGAACTGCTTTACCGCGACTTTACGCTTTTCTGCCTTTTCAGCGATGTAGTCGGCATTAAAGTCGTCAGTTAATGGCTCAGGGCCAGAGCCTAGCAGCACTGAGTGGACTTCATCAGGCGCTGACCACAACCAAGCGCCAAAACGACGCGGATCGTTATAGCGCAGTACTTTACCGTTAGTCAGCTTGAGATCCACGTGATCGTGCTTTGCCGCCGGGAAATCGGCATCTAATACGCGCAGTGATCCAGACATTCCAAGATGAACAATTGCAGTACCTGTATCAGTTTCAATCAACAGGTACTTAGCACGACGTGAGATCGCACGAATCACCTGCCCTTCTAGCTTTTTAAGCTCTTGTGGGATATCCCAGCGCAGCTTTGGCGTACGAAAGGTCAGTGTCTTAATGGTCTCGCCGACTAAATGAGGCGAGATCCCCATGCGGCTTACTTCGACTTCGGGTAATTCAGGCATAATCTAATCGTCCGATGTTGAGGGATCGTCTTGGCTAAGACTTGGAAACAGGTAGCTCTCTTCAATAGATACCGCCAGCCACTGATCATTCCAGTTCTTTAGTAACCAAAACTCAGGCAGCTGATAGTAAGTAACGCGTTGCGGCTCTTCTTGGTCTTGATACCACACTTCTATGGTGTGCGGGGTAGTAAGCTGAGAAGTTAGGTCAGTATAGGTTTGCGAGTCAACCTCGGTGCCAACAAGTTGCTGCCAACGCTGAGCACGTTCTTGAGCGCTAATGCTTTGAGCTGAGGCAGAGCCTTTCAATTGATAGCTCCACTGACCATCTTCGAATACCAATGACCACTTAGTAAAGTGCAACGCTTGAAGCTCGGCTCCAGGATTTAACAGGTAGGGATAAGGACTACTAACCTGTTGCTCAGGTTCTGGCTCGATAAGATACGCTTTGATCAAAGTAGGAAGGTTGAGCACCCCAATAAAAGCGATCACGCTTAACATCAGTATGTTGTTCCACCTGCGTCCACGATATCTCATCTGATTCTGCCATCTAACCTGTTGAGTCTTCAGTATATCGTGAAAGTGGTGATACTTTCTATGTTGCTATTTGTACTGGCTAGATCCTTTGAATACTAAAGGAGGCATGAGCTGATCAAATTTTAGGTATAAAAAAACCCAGCGATTAAGCTGGGTTTTTCAATTCTTTCTTCTACTGAAGAAGAGCCAAAAAAGCATCAATTACTTGATTTTCGCTTCTTTGTACATAACGTGTTGGCGAACTACTGGATCAAACTTTTTGATCTCAAATTTGCCTGGCATGTTACGCTTGTTCTTATCAGTTGTGTAGAAGTGACCAGTACCTGCAGAAGATACTAGACGAATTTTCTCACGAATGCCTTTAGCCATTGCTTAATTCCTCTTAAACGTTTTCGCCACGTGCACGAATATCAACAAGAACAGCATCGATGCCTTTCTTATCAATGATACGCATGCCTTTAGCAGTTAGACGTAGTTTAACAAAACGTTTTTCGCTCTCTACCCAGAAACGATGAGTTTGTAGGTTCGGCAGAAAACGGCGCTTAGTAGCATTGCGTGCGTGTGAACGGTTGTTACCCGTTACTGGACGCTTACCAGTTACTTGGCATACTCGGGACATGAATGTCTTCTCCAATCGTTTCAGCTCGATATCAACCTTGGTGGCCGAACCTCTCTATCAATTAAAATAGAAGGTAAAAACCGTTATGGAAAATCCATACAAGGCTATCAAAGGTCGCGCATTATACTAACTTGACACGCATTGCTCAAGACCCGAACAGATCCTTTTTGCGGATTTCGTGATCTTTTTTTGTGCAGCGCAGCTTGCTTGAGTAATCAGAGCTGATTTTAGGTCTAAAAATGTGGGCAGAATGATAGCAGATTTAACGTAGTTAACAACCTAAAATGTGATTCAAATCCATCCGCGCTCAGCAAAAGAGACAACTTCACCGTCTCCGACCACAAAATGGTCGAGAATGCGAATATCCACCAGCGCTAAGGCATCGGTCAATCGACGGGTTATTCGTCTATCTGCTTGGCTTGGCTCTGCAATCCCCGAGGGGTGGTTATGTGCCAAAATGAGGGCGGCTGCATTATGGTGAAGCGCCCGCTTAACGACCTCTCTGGGGTAAACCGATGCAGCATCAATCGTCCCTTCAAACATCACTTCATCCTTTATTACTCTATTTTGATTATCAAGAAACAATATATAGAAGGCTTCTCTCTGGCGGTCGCGCAACATACTCGACAGATAAAGCTTAGTATGACTTGGACTAGTCAATGCATCGCCTCGAGATAAGGTCTCCGCGAGATAACGCTGTGTCATCTCCAGTACGGCTTGTAATTGAGCATACTTCGCTTGCCCCATTCCTTTATGAGCACAGAACTCAGCTTGTGTTGCTGAGAAAAGGTGCCTGAGTGAACCGAAGTCCTTGAGCAGCTTATCGGACAGCTCTAGAACGTTCATTCCTTGCGTGCCCGTTCGAAGAAAGATGGCTAGCAGCTCTGCATCACTCAAGGAATCAGGCCCTCGAGTAAGTAGTTTCTCTCTCGGCATCGATTCTGCGGGCATTTTATTTATCGGCATAGAAGAGCAAATCCATTGCTTATGAACATAACCCATCAGCGTAACCAGCGAGTATCCAGAGATCCTTTAATAGAGATAAAGTCAGCCGAGCCACCAACAAAACCGTGTAATTGATAAGTTTGATAACGCCAATTTGATGAGCGTCAAATCTGTTCAAGTTCTGCTTCTAGGCACTCATCCTTTGTTCTGATATCGTAAGTCGCAGAAAAATTAAGGAACAGAATCATGCAAACACAGGTTAATCCACTGAGTAACGCTGACCAACCAGGCCTAGCAGGGAAAAAAATTCTTCTTGGTATTAGTGGTGGTATCGCTGCTTACAAATGTGCCGAGCTGACTCGACGTTTGGTTGAACGTGGGGCACAAGTGCAGGTCGTTATGACCAATGCAGCCAAAGAGTTCATCACTCCACTGACCATGCAAGCGGTCTCGGGAAGGCCAGTGTCTGATAGTTTGCTTGATCCTGCTGCTGAAGCTTCAATGGGTCACATCGAACTCGCCAAATGGGCTGATTTAGTATTGTTAGCACCAGCGACTGCCGATCTTATTGCACGTATGACTGCAGGCATGGGCAACGACCTACTGACCACTTTAGTTTTAGCGACCGATGCGCCAGTTGCGGTATCGCCAGCAATGAACCAACAAATGTATAACCACCCTGCCACTCAAGAGAACATCGCGACACTAAAACGTCGTGGTTGTGAAATTTGGGGGCCAGCGTCAGGCGAACAAGCGTGTGGTGATGTTGGTATGGGCCGAATGTTAGAACCAATGCAGCTTGTACACTGCTGTGAAGACTTCTTCCAACCTAAACCACTTGCTGGCCGCTCTGTACTTATCACTGCAGGACCCACTCGTGAAGCCATTGACCCTGTTCGTTACATCACCAACCATAGCTCAGGCAAAATGGGCTATGCGCTAGCTGAGGCCGCGGCTAAGCAAGGCGCAATGGTCACTCTGGTGAGTGGTCCAGTATCGCTCGCTACTCCAGACAAAGTGACTCGCGTCGATGTCGATAGTGCTCAACAGATGTTTGATGCCGTTACTGCTCACGCCGCTCAACACGATGTTTTCATCAGCTGTGCTGCAGTTGCCGATTACCGCCCACAGACCATTGCAGACCAGAAACTTAAAAAAGTAGATGGCAAAGATGACATGACGATCCACATGGTGAAGAACCCAGATATCGTCGCTTCTGTCGCGGCAATGACTGAAGGCCGTCCATTTACAGTAGGGTTTGCGGCTGAAACGCAAGACGTTGAGAAATATGCTCGCGGTAAGCTAGAGCGAAAGAACCTTGATATGATTTGTGCTAATGATGTGTCTGTTGAAGGCCAGGGCTTCAATAGTAGCAGTAACGAATTGCACCTTTATTGGAAAGGTGGCGATAAATCTCTGCCATTGAATAGCAAAGACGCGCTTGGCTTCCAGATCCTTGAGCAGATCCAACTATTGCTAGAAAAGCATCACTAACTCACTGATTAGAGCAATATTGTCGGATAAATAGACAATTTTGAGCTGACAATCTGCTAACACCTCTCGATTCTGTTGACCTAGGGCTTACAAAACTAGGAAACAGAATTGAATGGTGTTTATAATCCTTCTTCACTCAATCCTCATCTTTAGGAAAGGAAGTAAATAGATGGCTGGTACTCGAAAATCAAACCGTCGTGAAGAAATCCTACAAGCTCTCGCACAAATGTTGGAATCGACCGAAGGTGCTTCTCGTATCACGACGGTAAAATTAGCCAAGCAAGTTGGCGTTTCTGAAGCTGCACTTTACCGCCACTTCCCTAGCAAAGCTCGTATGTTTGAAGGCCTTATCGAGTTTATTGAAGAAGCCTTGATGTCTCGAATCAACCGCATTCTGGATGAAGAGAAAGACACGCTAGAGCGCATACGCCTAGTACTGCAACTGATCTTAGTTTTCTCAGAACGTAACCCAGGTCTGACTCGAATTTTATCTGGCCATGCTCTAATGTTTGAAAACGAGCGCCTACGTGACCGCATCAATCAACTGTTCGAACGCATTGAGACTCAACTTCGCCAAATTCTGCGCGAGAGAAAGCTTCGTGAAGGGAAATCATTTCCGGTTGATGAGAAAATCTTAGCGGCACAATTGCTCGGCCAAGTTGAAGGCAGTCTGAATCGATTCGTGCGTTCTGACTTCAAATATCAACCGACAGAAAACTTCGATGCTTATTGGGCACTACTCAGCGCTCAGATTAAGTAGCAATCCAACTTTAAGTGATGGTTATGACGAAAACTTCTCCGACAAGCAGCACTGCACAACACGTTATTACTAAGCCGCCTTTTACGCTGGCACTGCTTCACCCTAAATATTGGGGAGTATGGTTCGGCTTTGGGCTGTTGGCACTTATTGTTAACGTTATCCCTTACCGCCTGTTATTACTGTTAGGCCGTTCATTGGGCACTTTAGGCGCCCGCTATGGTAAAAAGCGCGTCGCAGTTGCCACTCGTAATTTAGAGCTCGCTTTCCCAGAGAAGCCAGCAGATGAAGTCGCGGCGATGGTAAGCGAGAACTTTAAGAATACGGGTATGGCGCTGATCGAAACCGGCATTACGTGGTTCTGGCCAACGTGGCGCTTTAAGCGCATCTTAGTCGACAAAGACACTCAGATGCTGCGTACGCACAGAGCCAATGGCAAAGGTGTTCTTCTCTGCTGTGTGCATGCCTTGAACTTGGAGATCACTGCACGAGCAATGGCTGTACTCGGTATTCCTGGCTTAGGGGTTTATCGCCCACACAAAAACCCTGCTTATGAGTTTATCCAGTACCGTGGTCGTACCCAAAACGGCAACCGTCTCATTCATCGTAAAGATGTGAAGCGCATGATCCGAATCTTGCGTCAGGGGGAGATCCTTTTCTACCTTCCTGATCATGATTACGGCCGTAATAAGTCAGTGTTTGTGCCTTTCTTCGCCGTGCCTGATGCATGCACGACGACTGGGACTAGTATTCTGGCTTACACCAGCCGCTGCGCGATTGTTCCAGGTTCTGGCTTTAGAAACGACAACGGCAAATATGAAATCATGGCCGATGAGTCCATCGAAGACAACTATCCACAAAAAGATGAGAAAGCGGCAGCCGCTTACATGAATAGCTATCTAGAGAAAATCATCTTACGCGCACCAGAGCAGTGGATGTGGCTACACAAGCGTTTCAAAACTATGGAAGACCCAGAGGCTGAACGCGGTATTCGTTATAAGTAGAGTCGCCGCTATAAATAATATTCTGAACCAAGAGAAAAGGGGCTGATGATTCATCAGCCCCTTGTGCATTCTATAGCTATAACAAATTGAATTAGATACCGTACTGAGCGCGGTACGCTTTCACTGCTTCAAGGTGCGCTGCGTCTGTGCCCTTCTCTTCAAGGAAAGTCACTAGGTCAGTCAGGCTAACAATAGAGATAATCGCACAACCAAAGTCACGTTCTACTTCTTGAATCGCAGATAGCTCGCCTTTACCTTTCTCTTGGCGGTCAATCGCAACAAGAACGCCCGCTAGATCAGCACCATTCGCTTGGATAATTTCCATTGATTCACGAATTGCAGTACCTGCAGTGATTACGTCGTCCACCAGCATGATACGACCTTCCAGTGCGCTACCGACTAGGTTGCCGCCTTCACCGTGGTCTTTCGCTTCTTTACGGTTGAAGCAGTAAGGCGTATCTACATCGTGGTGATCGGCCAGTGCAACAGCTGTTGTCGTCGCGATTGGGATACCCTTGTATGCAGGGCCAAACAGTACGTCAAATTCAATACCAGAATCCGCCAATGCTGCTGCGTAGAAGCGACCCAAGCGCGCTAGGTCACGGCCTGTGTTAAACAATCCAGCATTGAAGAAGTAAGGGCTCTTACGGCCAGACTTTAAGGTAAACTCACCAAACTTAAGTACTTCTTTCTCTAGTGCAAATTCAATAAATTCACGTTGATATGCTTTCATGCTCATCCTCTATGTTTACTCAATAAAACTTAACTTACGCTCTGTACCACCCTTTCAGGTTTTACAGACAAAAAAATAGCCCCCAAATTGGGAGCTATTAAAATTGATTATTCTGCCAACGCCGACTTCTGCGCTTCAACAATATCGGCAATGCCCTTATTCGCCAGAGCTAAAAGCTTCATCAGCTCTTCGTGGCTGAACGGTTCGCCTTCCGCAGTACCTTGAATCTCAATCATCTTACCGTCTTCCGTCATGACAACGTTCATATCGGTATCGGCTGCTGAGTCTTCAACATACTCAAGGTCACACAGTGCTTCTGCACCAACGATACCCACTGAAACTGCCGCTACGTGGCCTTTCATTGGGTTCTTTTTCAGTTTACCGCTGTCTAGTAGGCTCTTGATTGCGTCAGCCATTGCTACGCTTGCACCAGAAATCGACGCAGTTCGTGTGCCGCCGTCTGCTTGAATAACATCACAATCAACCGTGATCATGATTTCACCCATCGCTTTAAGATCCACAACAGCACGTAGGCTACGAGCGATCAGACGTTGGATTTCCATCGTGCGACCACCTTGCTTACCGCTCGCCGCTTCACGACGGTTACGAGTGTGCGTTGCACGTGGCAGCATGCCGTATTCAGCCGTTACCCAACCCTTTCCTTGACCTTTCAACCAACGCGGTACGTTTTCTTCTACCGTCGCATTACATAGAACTTTAGTGTTGCCGAACTCAACTAATACAGAACCCTCAGCATAAGCTGTGTAGTTACGAGTCATTTTAATTGGACGAATTTGATCTACAGCGCGGTCATTTGGACGCATTGGTATCTACCTTATTAACAGTCTGAAGTGATTTACTATCGAAAGCGTGCATCACCTAAGAAAGGGGTGAGACATATTTGATTGGGGCGAGATTATATAGCAGTTTACTGTGCAAAGCTATTTACCATTCGAAGACGCTGTTCAAGAAAAGCAATTCCTTAACGAAAGTGATGAGCTTCGGCTGTAACCCGTATCGTGATACTATACGTGCGCGTTATTTTCAGAATGATAAAAGACAGGAAAATTCGATGATTTATAGTATGACCGCGTACGCACGCAAAGAAGTAAAAGGCGATTGGGGCAGCGCAGTATGGGAAATCCGTAGTGTAAATCAACGCTACCTAGAAACTTACTTCCGCATACCTGAACAGTTCCGTGGTTTAGAGCCAATCCTACGCGAGCGTTTCCGTAAGCGCCTAGCGCGCGGCAAAGTAGAGTGTAACCTACGCTTTGAAGCGAACCCAGCAGCCAAAGGCGAGCTAAGCATCAACGAAGGTTTAGCGCAGCAAGTCATTAATGCGGCGAACCAAGTGATGACCATGACAGGTGAAGAGAGCCGTCTTAACCCATTCCAAGTCATGAACTGGCCTGGTGTGATGGAAACACCTGAGCAAGACATGGATACGATCAACAAAGACCTGCTAGCAGCGTTCAACGATGCGATTGCAGAGTTCATTGATGCTCGTGCTCGTGAAGGCGAGAACATGAAGGCGCTAATCGTACAGCGCTTAGATGCGATCACTGAAGAAGTGGTAAAAGTACGTGCACGCATGCCTGAGATCCTAGAGTGGCAACGTGAGCGTCTGCTTAACAAATTTGAAGAAGCGAAGATTGAGCTTGAAGGTTCTCGCGTTGAGCAAGAGCTAATCCTACTCGCACAGAAGTCAGACGTAGCCGAAGAGCTAGACCGCCTAGACTCTCACGTGAAAGAAGCCAATGCAGTATTGAAGAAAGGCGGCGCATGTGGCCGTAAACTGGACTTCATGATGCAAGAATTCAACCGTGAATCAAACACGCTAGCGTCTAAGTCTATCAGCACTGACATCACTGCATCAGGTGTCGAGCTTAAAGTACTTATCGAACAGATGCGTGAGCAGATCCAAAATATCGAATAAACCAACGCTGAGTGAATGCAAGTAAGCCCCTGCATCGAGAGATGCAGGGGCTTTTCTTTATTTTAGTAATAAAGGACCATCAACATTGATGCTCAGGTAAGTCCTTGTTTTTGTAAAGATTGGCAATGTCGTGATTCTTGTCGCGATGCTTGGCTTCATCTTCTCTTATACGGAAAAGTACATCTAAGAATGTCGCATCTTCAGGTAGCCCGTAATAAGTCATCGCAATTCTCGGCGCTGGATGATTGGGTAGACTACCCTCTTCAATTTTGACGATATACTCTGAGTAACTGTTGCAAGCTTCCTCTTCAAAGTAACCGACAATCCGATGCGCGGTTTTAGAAGAGGCTAAGTAAATCACGCTATAGATAATTAAGAAGAGAAATTGTAATAGCATCACTAAGATGCGCTCTATGATGGACGGCTTGGTAACGGTCAAGAAGATCATCAAGTGCATCCGTTCATTGTCCGCTTCGTCCAGGAGCTCTTTGATCCAACCGCCGTCATCTTTCATGCGACGCAATGCTTTAAGGTGATTAAATACCCCCGCGACCATGCCCGGTACAGCCGCAATGGTCTCCAATAACATTGCTCGTTTGGCTAAATGTTTCCCATAAAACAGATTAAGCGTTTTTTTTAGAAGTCGAGTCACGACAAGTGCAACCTTTTCGGAGAGAACTTCAGGTTGATAGTGGGTACTTTCAAAATGCATAGCGTGTTCCTTAATATGAGTCTAATCTCATCAATCAACATTCATGCCAGAAAGCAAAGCCTTATATTTAAAGGGAAAAACAAGAAAAAGAGTCATTAAGACATTCAAAACCACCAAAACAATAAAACACTTAAGTGTCTTTTTGACACTCCAAAGGTAGTAAAAAACCCAGCAACATGGCTGGGCTCTAAATGATTTGTCAGTCGACGATTTACTCGTCCGGTTGCTTGGTTCGAAGATCAACATACGGCCAATAGTGATGCCCAACTCGAATCAACAAGGTAGCAGCAGCTAAGATAAACGCGGCTAAAGATAACCAAACAATGAGAACCGCATCCAATTCCTTCATTCCAAGTGTAATGTAACGAGCAATCGCCATAATCGCGATATAGATAGGGTAACGTACCGGAATCTTACCGTTCGTCACAAATTGTTGGACCATAGCCAACACTTCTAAATAGATGAACATCAGAAGAATATCGGTCAGCCGAACTTGTCGCTCAACAAACAAATGCATGAACTCTTCAACCATCGCAAACACGGTAGCGAGAGTAATTGCCACCAACAGTACCGCTTCAAGAGTATGAAAAACTTTCAAGAAAGGCTTACTAAAAGATTTAGGTAAATGAGAAGGCATTGTCACTCTGCAAAAAATTAATCCAACCTCTACAATAGCATGCCTCAATATAAGCCGCTTCTTCTCTAGCGGAGAAACCATCAATTACACACCTTGTGTGGAGACAGAAGATACAAAAATGGCCCCACATTCACTGTAGAGCCATCTATTCACTTATTCTTCGTTTCAGCTTAGCTCAGCCGATTAGCCTTAAAGAAGAATCAGGTAGGTCAGGAACACCACACACAGGCCATAGATTAACGGGTGAACTTCTTTACCCTTACCCGCGACAACCATAGTGAATGCGTAGCTGATAAAGCCCATCGCCATGCCGTTTGCAGGTGAAAAACTTAGTACCGTGAACATAATGGTGAAGAAGGCTGCGATGCGTGACTCTTTCTTCTCCCAGTCGATCTGACCAAGGCGGCCCACCATGTAGATGCCTACCACGACCATCGCAGGGGCAACCATAGCCGCCGAGAAAATAGAGAAAATTGGGTATAGGAATAGCGAGATTAGGAACAAACCTGCAACCATCACTGCCGCCAAACCTGTCTTCGCACCTTGAGAAGAAGCAATGCCCGACTCAGAGAAAGCCGTAATCGATGTGGTACCAAGAATCGAACCAATCACCGTACCACCCGCATCTGCCACTAGAGCAGACTTTGCATTTGGCACCTTACCGTCCTTATCGATGATACCTGCATCACGGCCAACACCAACAATCGTGCTCAAACCATCAAAGAAGTCGACAATCAGGAAGATAAGTACGATGAACAATAAGTCGAACATTTTCTCAGGAGTAAACGCAGAAAAGTCGAAGATCGCACCAAAGCTACCTGCCATGCTCGGTGGCATCGCGACTAGCTGCTCTGGGATTGGCGCATTTGATGTACCCATGAACACGTCAGCCAGAATTGTCAGTGCAATCGCTGATACGAATGAGATAAACGTCGCCAACTTAATATCACGAACCATACAGCCAAGGGCAATAAAGATGCTGATGTAAGCGATGATCACTTGTGGGTCTGCGATATCCCCTAAACCAACCAATACAAACGGATTCGAAACGATGATGCCCGCGTTCTTAAGTCCCAAGAAAGCGATGAACAAACCGAGCGATACCGTAATCGCCAGCTTTAAGTCCTCTGGGATCGATTCAATCATCGATTTACGAATATTGGTCAGTGAGAGTGCGAGATACAAAATACCAGAAAGAAAGATGCCAAATAGCGCTTCATTCCACAGCACGGCAACAGAACCACTCAATAACAGTCCTTTGAAAAAGCCGTTCATGCTCATACCCGGGGCTAGCATCACAGGGTAATTACCCCAGATGCCCATGATTAGCGTCGAGATAGCTGCAGCCAAAGCCGTTGCAGTGAATATCGCCCCTTTATCCATCCCCGGGATACCACCCAAAATCGCTGGGTTAACCGCCAGAATGTAGCTCATTGCCAAGAAAGTAATGAAACCTGCGTACAGCTCTGTGCCGATCGTGGTCTTTCTTTCAGTGATTTTAAACATTGAATCAAGCGAACTAGAGCTGTTCTGGGCTTTCAGGGTCGAATCTGTACTCACAACAAAACCTTTGCAATAAATTGAGAATTTGGGGGATTCAAATGCTGTGAGAATAGAGAGGTCTCTACACTAAAAACTGTAGTCACCAAGATAGGCTCGGTAGTAGAAACATTTGATCCATTTCATCAAACATATACAGCATTTAATCGTTTGCGCGGATTGTAAGGATTGAGACTAAAACTTCAATAAATTTTGTATAGATCACATAAAAAAAGTGCAGCTGATAAGTGATTACATTTCTAGAACGATCTTTGAGAGGATCATTCGCCAATAAATAACGATCAAGCCGGTTGTTCTCAATCACCTAAATATGCTACTCTTCGCCTCCATTTTTCTGACCTAATTTTCACCAATTGTCGTTATATACGTGCAATTATCGGAACGCAGTTAAGGTCAGTGCTATCTTTTATAGTGTCGGTTTATCGCCTTCACTCAATCCAACCAACAGTGGAAATATACAGATGGGCAAAGGTACTCTTTACATCGTATCTGCACCTAGTGGCGCAGGTAAGTCGAGCTTGATCTCAGCAATGCTAGAAACCAATCCAACCTACGCAATGAAGGTATCTGTTTCACACACCACTCGCGGTATGCGCCCTGGTGAAGAAAATGGTGTTCACTACCACTTCGTAGAAAAGCATCACTTCGAAGATCTCATCCAGAAGAATGAATTCCTAGAGTACGCTGAAGTATTCGGCAACTACTACGGTACTTCACGCGTTTGGATTGAAGAAAACCTAGACCGCGGTATCGATGTATTCCTAGATATCGACTGGCAAGGTGCTCGTCAGATCCGCAAACAGATGCCTCAAGCGAAGAGTGTATTCATTCTTCCACCATCAAATGGTGAACTAGAGCGTCGCCTAAATGTTCGTGGTCAAGACAGCGAAGAAGTTATTGCGAAACGCATGAGCGAAGCGAAGTCAGAAATCTCTCACTATAATGAGTATGACTACGTGATCGTGAATGATGACTTTGATGCAGCCCTAATGGACTTCAAAGCTATCATTCGTGCGGAACGCTTAAAAGAAGATAAGCAAGCGGCAAAATACAGCGGCATGCTTACTGCATTACTGGCGGAATAATTTAGCAACACTAGATTTTCCATTGAGATAAGTATACGGTGATCTAGAAAGTCTCTAGTTAAACTTGTATACTTTCTCGTCATCAAAAATTTATTAGTTAATTACTATTTGGAGTCCTCATGGCACGCGTAACTGTTCAAGACGCTGTTGAAAAAGTTGGCAACCGTTTCGACCTAGTTCTTATTGCGGCTCGCCGCGCACGTCAAATGCAAACTGGCGGTAAAGATTCACTAGTGCCTGAAGAAAACGATAAGCCAACGGTTATCGCTCTTCGCGAAATCGAAGAAGGTCTTATCACTAAAGACGTACTAGATGCTCGTGAACGTCAAGAGCAACAAGAGCAAGAAGCGGCTGAACTTGCAGCAGTAAGCAGCATCGCTCACTCTCGTTAAGAACGTCATTCGAACTAATTAACCTTCCGGGCCTTTAATTTGTATCTATTCGATAGCCTCAAAGACGTTGCCCAAGAATACCTAACAGAGCCTCAAATTGAGGCTCTGCGTCAATCTTATGTGGTAGCGAGAGACGCCCATGAAGGGCAAACCCGCTCAAGCGGTGAACCATACATTATCCATCCTGTAGCTGTTTCAAGAATCCTAGCAGAAATGCGTCTGGATATCGAAACTCTGCAAGCAGCTCTACTTCATGATGTGATTGAAGACTGTGATGTCACTAAAGAAGATCTAGAGGAAAAATTTGGTAATACTGTTGCTGAATTGGTAGATGGTGTATCTAAGCTGGATAAGCTTAAATTTCGTGATCGCAAAGAAGCGCAAGCAGAGAACTTCCGTAAGATGGTTCTCGCCATGGTGCAAGACATCCGTGTTATCTTGATCAAATTAGCTGACCGCACTCACAACATGCGTACGCTTGGGGCACTTCGTCCTGACAAAAAGCGCCGTATTGCTCGTGAAACCCTAGAAATCTATTCTCCACTAGCTCACCGTCTTGGTATTCATAACATTAAGACCGAACTAGAAGAGTTGGGCTTCGAAGCCCTCTACCCTAACCGCTATCGCGTACTGAAAAACGTAGTGAAAGCTGCTCGTGGTAACCGTAAGGAGATGATTCAAGGTATCCATAGCGAAATCGAAGGGCGTCTTAAAGAAGTCGGTTTACCTGCTCGCGTACTTGGTCGTGAAAAGAACCTGTTCTCCATCTATAACAAGATGAAAACTAAAGAGCAGCGTTTCCACACCATTATGGACATCTACGCTTTCCGAGTGGTGGTTGATACCCCTGATACTTGTTATCGTGTTCTTGGTCAGGCACACAGCCTGTACAAGCCTCGTCCTGGCCGCATGAAAGATTACATCGCGGTACCAAAAGCCAATGGCTACCAATCTCTGCACACATCAATGATCGGCCCTCACGGGGTACCAGTTGAGGTTCAGATCCGTACTGAAGATATGGATCAAATGGCAGACAAAGGTGTCGCGGCACACTGGTCTTACAAAGGCAATGGCTCACGCAGCAGTAATGGCACAACCGCACAGGTTAAAGCACAACGTTGGATGCAGAGCTTACTTGAGCTACAACAAAGCGCGGGTAACTCATTCGAATTCATTGAAAACGTTAAGTCTGATCTGTTCCCTGATGAGATCTTCGTGTTCACGCCGAAGGGGCGTATTGTCGAACTTCCTGCTGGCGCAACAGCCGTCGATTTTGCTTACGCGGTACATACCGATGTCGGCAACATGTGTGTAGGTGCTCGTGTAGACATGAACCCTTACCCACTCAGCAAATCGCTGAAGAACGGTCAAACCATTGAGATCATCAGTGCTCCAGGCGCACGTCCGAATGCAGCATGGCTCAACTACGTGGTGACATCACGTGCGCGTACGAAGATCCGTCAGGTTCTGAAAACCATGCGTCGTGAAGAGTCGATTACCTTAGGTCGTCGTCTACTGAACCACGCACTTGGCGAGCACTCAATTGGTGATATCAGCCAAGAAAACGTTGAACATGTCTTGTCTTATCTGCGTCTCGACAGCATTGAAGACTTGCTCGCATCAATTGGCCTTGGTGAGCTGATGAGCATCGTGATTGCTCGTCGCCTGCTGGGTGATGCTGACGAACTGACTGAAGTGGAAAACAACAGCGATACGCCTAGGAAGAAACTTCCAATCCGTGGTGCTGAGGGCCTACTGCTGACATTCGCTAACTGTTGTCACCCAATTCCTGACGATCACATCATTGCCCACGTATCCCCAGGTCGTGGTCTTGTGGTTCACCGTGAAACGTGTCCAAACGTTCGTGGCTACCAAAAAGAACCAGACAAGTACATGGCGGTGGAATGGTCTGACGATTACGACCAAGAGTTCACAGCTGAGCTACAGGTTGATCTGCAGAACCACCAAGGTGCACTGGCTGAATTAACTAACGTTATCTCGAAAACAGGCTCAAACATTCACGGTATTTCAACCGAAGAACGTGATGGACGCTTGTACACAGTGACAATCTTGCTGACCACCAAAGATCGTGTTCACCTTGCGAGTATTATGAAGAAGCTACGTGTGATGCCACACGCGCTTAAAGTAAGACGCCGTAAGAACTAGCTAATAGATCAGATGAGGGATTCGAGATGGCGAGATGCGAAGAGCAAAAGACTTCGTGACTCACTATCTTGGCTCCACATCTGATTTAGTTTTTGAATATCAATAGATAAAGTAGACGATAAATACGAGTCTCGAGATGCGAAGAGCAAAAGCTTTTCACCACTCAACTTTTCGTATTTCGAGTATACTTTAGTTTTTGTACTGCCCTATTCCTCTCATATCCCATTTACATACATCCCGTACTCGCTCTAAGTCTTTTCGTATCCCGTTTACTCGCATACCGTATCTGCTTCTAAGCTTTATCCTGTACAAAAATCCAGTAAAATGCTTGAATAGATCATCACTCTTACGTTTATGAGCCTTGCTATGTCACAGCTTTTATCTGCTATCCCTCTCAACTCTTTATCTGGAGTCGGCGCTAAAGTCGCAGAGAAACTGGAAAAGGTTGGGCTTAACAATGTGCAAGACCTGCTGTTTCACCTCCCTTTGCGTTATGAAGATAGAACGCGAATCTATCCGATCATCAAACTGCACGCAGGAATCTGGGCCGCAGTTCAAGGCAAGGTGATGAGCGTAGATACCATTTTCGGTAAACGTAAGATGTTGGCGGTAAAGATCAGCGACGGTAATGGCACCATTACGCTGCGCTTTTTCAACTTCACTGCCGGAATGAAGAACAACTTTGCCGAGGGCAAGCAAGTCCATGCTTATGGTGAAATCAAGCGCGGCAATATGGGGCTTGAGATCGTCCATCCGGATTACAAATTCTTTGCTCCAAGACAGCAACCAGATGTGGAAGCGAACCTGACTCCGGTGTATCCAACCACTGAAGGGCTAAGACAAGTCACACTGCGAAACCTGACCGACCAAGCGTTAGAACTGATCGACAAAGCAGCCGTCAATGAGCTGCTACCGTCTGGTTTGTACGACCACCAAATCACCCTAGCGCAAGCGCTGCATACTATTCACAGACCGCCTCCGGGCATCGACCTCGAGTTGTTTGATGAAGGTAAACACCCTGCACAGCTGCGCTTGATTATGGAAGAGCTACTGGCTCAGAACCTATCGATGCTGTCGGTCCGCAGTAAAGGACAGCAAGATAAAGCGATGCCGCTTCCTCTAGTGAGTACACTCAAAGATAAACTACTGGCTCAGCTACCATTCTCGCCAACCAATGCTCAAGCTCGCGTAACCCAAGAGATTGAAACTGACTTAGAAAAGCCACACCCAATGATGCGCTTAGTACAAGGCGATGTAGGTTCAGGTAAAACCTTGGTTGCTGCACTAGCGGCGGTTCGCGCACTGGAACATGGTCAACAAGTCGCTTTAATGGCACCAACAGAACTATTGGCAGAGCAGCACGCGATCAACTTCGCCAATTGGTTTGAAGCAATGGACATTCAAGTCGGTTGGCTTGCAGGTAAACTCAAAGGTAAAGCTCGTGAAACTGAGCTGGCACGCATTGCCAGTGGCGAAGCGCAAATGGTGGTCGGTACTCATGCTCTCTTCCAAGAACACGTCGAGTTCAAAAACCTTGGTCTCGTAATCATTGATGAGCAGCACCGATTTGGTGTCCACCAGCGATTAGAGCTACGAGAAAAAGGCGCTAAGCAGGGTTATTACCCTCACCAATTAGTGATGACGGCAACGCCCATTCCACGAACACTAGCAATGACGGCCTATGCCGATCTCGAAACCTCAATCATTGATGAACTACCGCCGGGTCGAACACCTATTCAAACCGTCGCCATCCCGGATACCAAGCGTGATGACATCGTAGAACGCGTGAGAAATGCGTGTCTCAATGAAGGTAAGCAAGCCTACTGGGTGTGCACACTGATTGACGAGTCAGAAGTATTGGAAGCGCAAGCTGCTGCAGACACCGCTGAAGAGCTGCAACGCAAACTGCCTGATGTGAAAATTGGCTTAGTACACGGCCGAATGAAACCTGCCGAAAAACAGGCTGTGATGCAAGATTTCAAAGAGAACAAGCTGCACTTACTGGTTGCCACAACGGTGATTGAAGTGGGTGTGGACGTACCGAATTCGAGCTTAATGATCATCGAGAACCCAGAACGTCTTGGCCTAGCGCAACTGCACCAATTACGAGGCCGTGTTGGCCGTGGTTCGGTCGCCAGCCACTGTGTACTACTGTATCACTCTCCACTATCAAAAACCGCTCAGAAGCGCTTAGGGGTGCTACGTGAAAGTAACGATGGCTTTGTGATTGCTCAGCGAGACTTAGAGATCCGTGGCCCTGGTGAGCTGCTTGGTACTAAACAAACAGGCTTGGCTGATTTCAAGATTGCTGACTTAGTACGAGACCAACGTTTAATCCCTGAAGTGCAGCGTATCGCCCGCCATATTCATGATAGCTACCCAGACAATGCCAAAGCGATCATCAATCGCTGGCTAGGTGAACGTGATGTGTATTCGAAGGCGTAATTAGCCCCTACATTCCCGCTTACAACGTAAAAAGGCTTCCATGAGGAAGCCTTTTTAGTACACGTTACTTTAATAAACCAAGAGCAAGATTCCCTACTCCTTCGTTCCTCACGATAGGGACGAAAGGTTAAGGATAGGTATCGTCCGACTCAAATTTTACCACCAGTCTTACTCAACCCCTTTCTCTAGCGTCAGTTCTAAATAGTAAGAAAGAGCTTCAAGGTTAAGCGCACCGTTTGTGCTCAATGAACCTGAATACTTATCACACCGTCATCCCCGAGAGGGAAGAATGACCGAGTCGGGGAGCTCTTAACAATTCCCCGAACCAAATTCATCATAATCACACAGACCAATGACGACTAAGGTTTAACTGGGAAACTGATCTGCGCTTTTAAGCCGCCTTCACTACGGTTATTCACCACTATCGCACCTTGGTGTTGGCTAACAATACGTTTCACGATCGCCAAGCCTAAGCCAGTTCCTTCACTACCACGAGCCGTATCACCACGAGTGAAGGGTTCAAATAGCTTGCCGATCTGGTCTTGTGGGATACCCGGACCGTTATCTTCTACTGTCACCCAAGCAAGTTTGTTATCCGCTGTCATACCCGTTGATACTTTCACCCAACCATTACCATAACGCAGCGCATTGACAACCAAGTTACTCACGGCACGCTTCATCGCGATCGGGTTGCCTAATGCAGGCTTCATGGTATCCGGAATATCCGTTTCAATCTGTACCTCATACCCTCCCTCAGAACTCGATACCTCGCGTGCAATGTCATCGACAGCGACCGCTTCAAATGACTCTCGATCAACTGGCTTTAGGTAATCCATAAATTGGCTAATGATCTCGTTACACTCTTCCGTATCACTGATGATACCTTCGGCTAAATAACTGTCTTCCGGTGACATCATTTCTGTCGCTAAACGAATACGAGTAAGTGGGGTACGTAAATCATGACTCACCCCTGCCATCAACAACGTTCTGTCTTCTTCTAACTCTTGGATACCCTTAGACATTTGATTAAAAGTCCGAGTCACTGAACGAATTTCCTTTGTGCCTCGCACCGTTAATGGCGGTGGAATTTCACCACGCCCAACCTCCTGCGCTGCTCTTTCTAAAGCGATCAATGGCCGATTTTGCAAACGAATAAATAACCACCCACCAGCAACGATTAACATTGCCATGATCAGACTATTGCGAAACAGTGGTATAAAATCTTCTTCTTGAAGCTCTGATAACGGTATGCGAATCAGTGAATTAGGAAGTTTTGCAATATCCATCCACAACACATAGCTATCTTTAGCTAGAATCAGACGCACTTCAGTCTCAGATCCTAACTCTTTGGTCATCTCCTCACTCATCAAGTCAATCGAGACAGCGTGGTAATATTCGTTCGCTACTTCGCTATCTTTAGCATGTACCGTCACCCCTAATTGCTCTAGCACGCGCTGGCGCATTGGGGCCTCAATCTCAATATTGTTTCTTTGGTCTAAAACTAAATTCAGCTCATGAGCCAGTATCTTATTGAACTGCTGCAAACTAGGCATTAAAGCGTAATTAAATACTGCGTAGTAAGAAAAGATTTGGCTTGCGACCAGTAACGTTAAGAAAAGTACTATCGACTGAGTAAAGGAGCTACGTATACGCATGGGGCACCCAAGATGTTGAGAGAAAAAACAAAGCGTTATATGACTATAACCATAAACCTTCGCTCTGAATAGAAAACGGGCCATCACATATCAATGAGATGGCCCGCAAATAGAGAGCTCTGAATCGCAGAATCAATGAAACTGCTTTCGGGCTTTCAATACTAAATTACAACGCCTTACCATCAGGAACGAAGACATAACCTAAACCCCACACTGTTTGAATATAGCGAGGCTTACTTGGGTCTTCTTCCACTAGGCGACGTAAGCGAGAAATCTGCACGTCGATAGAACGTTCCATCGCTGAATACTCCCGACCACGAGCCATGTTCATCAGCTTATCGCGAGACATTGGCTCACGTGCGTTGGTGACTAATGATTTAAGTACCGCAAATTCACCTGAGGTCAGCGGCATTGGCTCTTCACCGCGGAACATCTCACGCGTACCCAAATTCAAACGAAATTCACCAAACTCAACCACTGATTCTTCTGTGCTTGGGGCACCTGGCGCTTCAATTACTTGGCGACGTAATACTGCTTTGATACGAGCAAGCAGTTCACGTGGGTTGAATGGTTTTGGTAGATAGTCATCAGCACCAACCTCCAAACCAACGATACGATCCACTTCATCACCCTTTGCTGTCAGCATCAAGATAGGCAAAGAGTTATTTGCATTTCTTAGACGACGACAGATTGATAGACCATCTTCGCCCGGCAACATTAGATCCAATACCATTAAGTGGAAGTTTTCACGGGTTAACAGGCGGTCCATCTGTTCACTGTTTGCCACGCTACGTACTTGAAAGCCTTGCTCTGACAGATAGCGTTCTAACAAAGCACGTAAACGAGCATCGTCATCGACCACTAAAATTTTGTAGTTTTCTTGCATGTAATGGTTCCACCTATTAAAGCTCAGACCTGAGGTTAAGCGTTCCTAGTAAATGTATTTTGGTATAAGACACTTAAAATGTAACAGCCTTGGAGAAAAAGTCGCCAAAAGAATTGTTAGCGTATGTTGCCTTCCTTATGGTAACTCATCACACTATACACCTAGGTAAAGTTGATAAAAGTTAAATCATTAATCTATAAGAATAATCAAACATGCTTAAGTAAACAATGAGCAAGTCTTTACATTCCATGGCAGACACTAACTAAGTACCATTTACTGTATTACGTACACTTTTCTAGCGATACTACCAAGGGGGGGTGGTATTCAGTAGCGCACACGAGAGGAAAGAGATTCGGTTGGTGGAAAATGAGGGAGAAGTCGTAATGAAAGGAAACAAAGCATCTAAATGCCCTGTATTAGGCTAAAATACTGAATTCGCCCAAAATATCGTCATGTTGATTACTAATGCGACCAGTAGATGTCGCTTCACAGTATGAGAACCTTACCTCTACACAATCCACATTGCCGTTGACAAGCACATGACGCTTTAAAATATCGCTATTGAGCTGATGTATCACACCGCTCCAAGAAAGGTTATCTTTAAATAAATTAAATTTAATATTCATACTATTCCTACTTATTATTAGAAGTTTGTTTTTGTCTATTTTGTTGAAACCAAAAAAGCTTACGTCCGGTAGATCGAGACATATTTATTCCTTATTTATTTTCGTTAGATATAACGAACCTGTAGTATTTTAAATATTACTTACAGCATGTGATAATTATTTTATTTATAAAAACGAAGTAAATAAGAAACGTAACGACAAATACAAAGAGTATGAGGGGAATGTTGAATATTTTCGCGAGGTGATATAAATATAATTTTAGGTATGAGGGAAGTGACGCAAGCAGTCATCGACCACCTGCGCCTACTTAAATCTTATGCGGCTACAACGTTTGCAGCTTGAAGACCTTTTTGGCCTTGCTCTACTTCGAAAGACACTTGCTGGCCTTCTCTAAGAGTCTTGAAACCTTCAGAAGCAATTGCACGGAAGTGAACGAATACGTCAGCACCGCCGTTGTCTTGAGTTAGAAAACCAAAACCTTTCTCTTCGTTAAACCATTTTACTACGCCGTTTGTTTTATTAGACATGTTGTGTCCCTTATATAAAATAAAAATTAATCGCAAGAATAGTGCGATGCGCTGAAAGCTTGAATTATTTAATGTATCTATGAAGCTAAGGGAAACACTGAGGACAACGACAATAACGAAGGAATTCTGAGGGCTTGACTTTTACAACTGGATGTTTCATTTAATAACTCTGAACAACAGAGCGAAGCCATTATTAGCCATTGCCTGTCCATTGTAAAGCGATATTTTCATTAAATAAAATAGCTGGCTTTTTATTTTAGACAAAAACTACCTATTTTCACTTGAAAGCCTTTCACCATAAGCTCTGCTAAAAATTTTAAAAACAACAATAGATCCCTTTATTTTTTCAACGCATTTTACTCCACGACACAAAGCGTGAATAAATGCACGCATATTTAGACATCTAACTTAAGGTTTATCGTATGAGATGGCATTTATAAACCACTCTTTATCCCCATCCGGAGTACGAACAACGAACTCATCATCCACTTCTTTTTTGAGTAACGCACGCGCCATTGGAGAATCAATCGAAATGTAGCCCTTAGCATCACCGTAAATCTCTTCAGGGCCAACAATGCGGAAGGTTTTAACATCACCTTCATCATTTTCAATTTCTACCCAAGCCCCAAAAAAGACTTTACCTTCCTGTTGTGGTGAATAGTCGACAATAGTGACATCTGGCAAGAACTTGCGTAGAAAGCGCACACGGCGATCGATCTGACGAAGCAAGCGCTTATTAAATGTGTAGTCTGCATTTTCAGAGCGGTCCCCTAAGCTCGCAGCCCAAGTCACAATCTTAGTAATCTCGGGACGTTTCTCATGCCATAGATGATCGTGTTCCGCTTTAAGCTTGTTGTAACCTTCTCGGGTAATTAATTTAGTCTTCAATTCAATAACCTTGAGTATTCATAAATGCATTAAAGGCGTTAGTAACGTTTTGTTTATCAGAGATAACAAACGGAAAGCATGATAATAGAGCCTGCTTTACATCATGTTCAAGCCTATCAGCACTTTTTAATCATACATTCGATTTGACTCGTCACCACACGATCACCAACAGTGTGATAAAACGCGAGAGACGCTATACGAGAGGGCCTTGGTACAATAGTAAGTGAGCCAGAGAACGGGGTATATCGAAGTGAACTCAGTATGCAGGATTCATCTTATCATCGTAAATGATGAAGCTGCACTGTAAGCCCTTTCCACGATATTTCACGCAGATAAAAGAAAACCCCGCAAGGCTTTCGCCAAGCGGGGTTAAGTCTCTATCGCAGCAATCCGGCTACTGTTTATCTCTTCGAGATAAGGTGCTCCCTGCATCTTTCCTTGATAGTGGCTAAATCCTTTAACCAATTTCCTTTTTGTTCATCGCCATCCTAGCGGTGTCCATTCTAGCCTGTCGTCCTGACTGGCGAATCTCATCCAGAGATTATCACTTCCTTGCTGACCACTCATCCTAAGTAATCAAATCTTCATCCTGAAGATACCTAGTCCATTAGGCTTTTCCTGTTCCTGCCAACTCCCTGTCGACAAGTTAAATATTACGGCAAATGGCTGTATTTCCTAGATAGTCCTAAAAAACATTTACTGTAGGAAATACGCCCAAAAACATCAAATCCAATAAAATCAAAACCTTATATTTTTATTAGGACAATTTTCTGAGTTTAAAGTGACTTAGTCTCACATCACTTGTAAGAGATCTCGCACAAAGCGAGTATCACAAACGGAAATTCGACTTCTGACAGGATAATTACACAGTCAAAGCTAGAAAAAGCGTACGCTCACCCCCATGTATTTGTCACGATATTAAATAAGAGATTCATCGGATGAGCCAAGCTATCTGTCGACTGATCGCTGAAGAACTGAATGTTCGTTCTGAGCAAGTCACCGCCGCAGTAACCCTAATTGACGACGGTAATACCGTTCCCTTTATTGCCCGCTACCGTAAAGAGGTTACGGGAGGCTTAGACGATACCCAATTACGTAACCTTGATAGTCGCCTTTCTTACCTTCGTGAACTTGATGATCGTCGCCAAACGATTCTTAAGTCGATTCAAGACCAAGGTAAACTCACGCCAGAACTCGAGCGTGATATCACTCAAGCCGACAGCAAGACGCGTCTAGAAGATTTATACCTACCTTACAAACCAAAGCGCCGCACCAAAGGCCAGATCGCGATTGAAGCGGGTTTAGAACCACTTGCCGACACACTGTGGAATGAACCACAGCACGATCCAGAAACGGAAGCGGCGAACTTCATCAGCAACGATTCAGGCATTGCCGATACCAAAGCCGCTCTCGATGGCGCTCGTGCGATCATCATGGAACGCATTGCGGAAGACGCAAATCTGCTAGAAAAGATTCGCCAACACCTAACCCGCAACTCAGAGCTCGTCGCTCGTGTGGTGACAGGTAAAGAACAAGAAGGCGAGAAGTTCAAAGATTACTTCGAACACAACGAAACACTCAGCAAAGTGCCGTCTCACCGTGCACTTGCAATGTTACGTGGCCGAAATGAAGGCTTCCTAACTCTAGCGATGAATGCTGACCCTGAGCAAGAAGAAGGTGCTCGTGGTTCTTACTGTGAAAACATCATCTCTGATCACTACGGTATTACTCTAAGCAGTGCACCTGCAGATGCATGGCGTAAGCAAGTCATCAGCTGGGCATGGCGTATTAAGGTTTCTATGCACATGGAAACCGAACTCATGGGCGCGATGAAAGAGCGTGCAGAGATCGAAGCGATTGAAGTATTTGCTACCAACCTAAAAGACCTACTGATGGCAGCGCCTGCTGGCCCTCGCGCAACGTTAGGCCTAGATCCAGGTTTACGTACCGGTTCGAAAATCGCGGTTGTTGATTCAACAGGTAAGGTTCTCGCGACAGAGACCATTTACCCTCACCCGCCACAAAAGCAATACGACAAATCAGCGCACGTTGTTGAGCAGATGGTTCGTCAGTTTAACGTTGACCTGATTGCGATTGGTAACGGTACCGCTTCACGCGAAACCGACAGCTTTGTGGCTGATGTGATTAAGCGTGGCAACCTAAAAGCACAAAAAATCATTGTGAGCGAAGCCGGTGCATCGGTGTACTCAGCCTCTGAATTAGCAGCGAAAGAGTTCCCGAACATGGACGTGTCACTGCGCGGTGCTGTATCTATCGCGCGTCGTCTACAAGATCCTCTGGCAGAGCTTGTGAAGATTGACCCTAAATCGATCGGTGTGGGTCAATACCAACACGATGTAAGCCAAACCATGCTTGCTAAGCGCCTAGATGCGATTGTCGAAGACTGTGTAAACGCGGTGGGTGTTGATGTGAATACGGCTTCTGCTGCACTACTGACGCGTGTCGCTGGCCTTTCTAGCGCTATCGCTCAGAACATCGTCGACTACCGTGATGAAAATGGTCGCTTCGAAGCACGTACGACACTGAAAAAAGTCGCTCGTTTGGGGCCAAAAGCCTTTGAACAGTGTGCTGGCTTCTTGCGTATCATGGACGGCAAGAACCCGCTAGATGCATCATCGGTGCACCCAGAAGCTTACCCAGTGGTGAAGAACATCGCTGAGAAGAACCAGAAAGACATCAAGTCTCTGGTGGGCAACACAAACTTCCTACGTGGCTTGCATGCGATTGATTACACAAATGAAAACTTTGGTGTACCGACGGTGACTGACATCATCAAAGAGCTGGATAAGCCGGGCCGTGACCCTCGCCCTGAGTTCAAGACTGCTACCTTCGCCGACGGTGTAAACAGCGTTTCAGACTTGGAGCCGGGCATGGTTCTAGAAGGTGTGGTATCAAACGTGGCTAACTTCGGTGCCTTCGTCGATATTGGCGTTCATCAAGATGGTTTAGTACACATTTCAGCGCTTACCGATCGCTTTGTCTCTGATCCACGTGAAGTGGTTAAAGCGGGTGACATCGTGAAAGTGAAAGTGATGGAAGTGGATGTTCAGCGTAAGCGTATTGCACTCAGCATGCGTATGAAAGATGAGCCGGGACAAGATCACCGAGCTCAGCGTTCAAGCGCACCTCGCACTCAAAGCCGCCCGCATCAACACTCGCAAGGTGGACAACGCCGTCGTGAGGAGCCACAACAGAATGGCGCGATGGGTGGTGCATTCGCAGCAGCTTTTGCTAAAGCGAAAAAATAATCCGTTAGCGGATCTGAGAAACGAATTCGCCTAAAACAGAAAACCTGCATCCCTAAGGGTATGCAGGTTTTTTATTATTTGTTCAAAAAAGACATCGAAGTTTGGTTGTATCATGAATTTTCGATTCATAGCACGACTAACATTTCAGATGGAGCATGAGGCGCAACAGCATGACCATAATGATACTTAATGACCTTACGTCGTTTCTCCATCTGTCCCTCCTGAATCGCCGCATCTAAAACATGCTTTGGCAGGCGGAAACGCATGGTATAGCCTTTTCCTTGGTCAGCACTGTATGTTCTCAGCGCCAACAAGCTGAACAGCCTATCAAAGGGATCTTGTGACTCTTCTTGGCTAACCGAATTGGCCTCTGACTCGCTCTCCATTTCATAACCTGGATGGTCTGAAGGATCCCAAGCCGACTGCTGCCTTCGTTTATCGTCCGACTTTACCTTGCGCTCTGCATTGGTTTTCGCCAATGCTACTGCGGGAGCAACAGGCTCTCGGACTTTATTATCACGCGCAACTTGCTCTGTTTGCACATTAACGGACGGGGCGATTAGTGGCACACTCACTGCAGTTGCAGGTGACACAATCATCGCGAACTCTCCTCAAGAATCGCCCATTGCTGCTGCCATAACACTCTTGTACTGAGTTAGCACAACAGGTATGGCCCAAGTTACTGCACTCTGCTCAGGTGAGAGAGATATATCTGAGTATCATGCAGTGCATTGGTTAGATTATATATCGACCAAGATGGTGATAAATTTAGCAATTATTTTTGTGCGAAACTGACTAGCTCACTGCAGAAGGCATCGGCTTCCGTCATAAACGGTGCATGTGAGGATTGAGTGAAGATGTACTGCTCGGTGTGAGGCAGTGCATTGCCCAGATCTTTGGCTACCTTGATTGGTACCAGCCCATCTAATCGACCATACAAGCGCAGCATAGGAACGGAAATCTCCGGTAATTGCTCTCTTAAATCGACATCAGACAACACCTTTAGTCCTGCCAATAAGGAATCAGGGTTTGGTAATGGACGGGACAGTACCGCTTGCTTAAGCTGTTTTACGTCTTGCCTTGCTGAAGGACTGCCCATGGCTTGCAATGCCATAAAACGCTCAATGGTGGTTTGGAAATCTTCCACTAGCTGTTCGGTGAATGCGGTTAATACCTTGGGTTGGATACCGCGCCATAGCACCGGCTCTTTCGCGGCTGCGAATTTCGGTGAACTAGCAACCGTCACCAGCTTGCTTACATAATCGGGGTAATGAAGAGCCATGTGCGTCGCCACCAAGCCACCAAGTGACCAGCCGACCCAAATCGCTTGCTTAGGTGCTTCAGCCAACAGTTGCTGGGCTATCTCTTCAAGATCTTGAGCGTGGCAATGAGAGCTATGACCGTAACCAGGCAAATCGACAACATGAACTCGGAAATCAGCCTCTAACGCACTAACGGTTTGCTGCCATACAGCACCGTTCATCCCCCAACCGTGAACCAACACCAAATCGGGGCCCTGCCCTGAAACATGCCAATATAACGCGTCACTCATTCTCAAATTCCCTACTTTTTCCATCAGCGATAACCTGCACTTTTCAGTATGGTGAGCAAAAGGAACACCATAACCCAAAAGCATCGCGAGCTATGTTATCCGATTGGCTACAAAAACACACACCGCGTCTGGTCACACCTCAATGCCATCTCTGCAAGCTAGATAAACAGCCAGATGATAGCCACCCTCGATGGTGTAATAGTTGCCTAAAGCTGTTCGAGCTCACGCCTCGCTGTCAAAGGTGCGGACTGAAAACGGTCACAGCCGTCGAACAATGCGGTGAATGCTTAGCTAACCCGCCACCTTGGCATCGGCTCTATTGTGTCGATGATTACACCTTTCCAACCGCTGGCTATATCCAACAGATGAAGTATGCCGATAAATTCTGGTTTGCCCGAGATTTGTCGACTTTGCTCGCATCACGCATCGAAGAGCCAGCATCGCTAGTCACCAGTGTTCCCCTACATTGGCGTCGATACTTTCATCGTGGTTTTAATCAAAGTCAGCTACTGGCGCGTTACACCGCTCAAGAACTCAAGGTGGAGCATGCCGTTTTATTCAAGCGTATTCGCTCAACCGCTTCGCAACAAGGGCTAACTAAATCAGCAAGAAAAAGTAATTTGAAAGGGGCATTCGCGATGAGAAACACCCACTTTTTAGCTTTGGATTACTCGCATATCGCGATAATTGATGATGTTGTAACCACAGGCAGTACTGTGTATCAATTATGCCAATTATTACTTGAAGTAGGGGTGAAAAGGATTGATATTTACTGTATCTGCCGCACTCCTGAGCCCTCTGGATAACTGGCGTAGGTCGCTACTTGTACAGCAATCCAACAAAAAAGGGCTGAATTACAAATCTGACAGGAGTAGAATGGTGCTAATAGCCTACAAATTTACTCAGGTATTCGTCGTGTCAAATATTACTATTACAGAAACAGCTCAAACTCATTTTGCCAATCTGCTGTCACAGCAGCCTGAAGGTACAAACATCCGTGTATTCGTGGTAAACCCAGGTACACAAAACGCAGAGTGCGGTGTTTCTTACTGCCCTACAGATGCTATTGAGGCGTCTGACACAGAACTTAAGTTCGAAGCTTTCTCTGCATACGTAGATGAGCTAAGCCTACCGTTCCTAGACGAAGCCGAAATTGACTTCGTTACTGACAAAATGGGCTCTCAATTAACGCTTAAGGCACCAAACGCTAAGATGCGTAAAGTAGCAGACGACGCACCACTTCTAGAGCGTGTTGAATACGCAATTCAAACACAAGTTAACCCACAACTTGCTGGTCACGGCGGTCACGTTAGCTTGGTAGAAATCACTGAAGACGGCGCAGCTATCGTAGCATTCGGTGGTGGTTGTAACGGTTGTTCTATGGTTGATGTAACGCTGAAAGAAGGTATCGAAAAAGAACTTCTTCAACAGTTCGAAGGTGAACTGACTGCTGTTCGTGATGCAACAGAACACGATCGTGGTGAGCACTCTTACTACTAATCTCTAATTTAGAGTTAATCGCTATTTGAAAGGTTGATGCGCAAGCGTCAACCTTTTTTGTTATGTGGATGAGCAAGTTAGGACTATCGCGTTCTCTCTATAGTCTTTTATTATCCAGCAATATTTTCACCTCGTTACCATCTTGAGTAAGGTATTCAAGTGATCGTAATCGATTCTTGCTTCAATAATTTTAGGATATGAAAACTCGGATCTAGGAACTCAAGGTCATTTCCCCTATATTAGAATAACTTTATAAGAAAGAATTCCAATGAGCTAAGGAGCGAGCGCAATGACAAGAAGGACCAAGCCAGAGATTTTGGCTAAACAAACTGTCGCTCAATCAAGACTATTCTCTATTGAGTCTCTCGACTTACGCTTTTCAAACGGTGAAGAGCGCACTTACGAACGTATGAAACCTAGCGGGCGCAACGCAGTGATGATGGTGCCGATTACTGAGCAAGGCGATATTCTATTAGTACGTGAATATGCAGCGGGAACTGAACGCTACGAACTCGGCTTTCCAAAAGGGTTGATTGATCCAGGTGAACAACCAAGTGATGCCGCAGTTCGTGAGCTCAAAGAAGAGATTGGCTTTGGTGCTCACAAGCTCACTCCACTCAAGGAAGTGATTCTTGCTCCCTCTTACTTTTCTAGCAAAATGACGCTGTTTATCGCAGAAGAGCTCTACCCAGAGAAGCTAGAAGGTGATGAACCTGAACCACTGGACATTGTGCGCTGGCCGCTTGCTCAAGCCGAAGAGCTATTAACACATCTCGACTTCTGTGAGGCTCGCAGCATTACCGCCCTACTATTGACCCTTCGCTCGCTAAAAAATAACTAAAGCCATAAGCGCCCCGAAGAGTAAGAGAATATTTATGCCAACAACAAAAGATTTGTCTCATCTCCTACCCTCTGTGATTGAGGTTGCTCGCTCTGCAGGCCAGCTCATTTTAGAGATCTACGAAAAGAAAGATTACGAAGAGTTCACCAAGACTGACGACACGCCAGTCACCAGTGCCGATCTGGCAGCGCATAAACTGATCTCGAAAAAACTGAGTGAACTCACGCCAGATATCCCTGTGCTATCTGAAGAGGCCGCTGACATTAGCCTAGAAAAGCGGGCGCAATGGGATCGCTACTGGCTGGTTGACCCGCTAGACGGAACACAGGAGTTCATCGCTAGAAGCGGTGATTTCGCAACAATTATCGCCCTAATTGAGCACAACAAGCCGGTAATGGGTGTGGTATATGCTCCAGTTTCTGGTGTGAGCTATTACGCATACAGCGGTAAAGGGGCTTGGAAGATTCCAGACCTTAACGATAGCGTTAAAATCAAAACGCATCGTCATGAGCTACCAAACCAATCTATTGCAATGGCGATCAGCCGTCGCCAAGACATCAATCGTATCACTAGCCGCATGAGTCCCGCTTGGAACTACGACTTAGTACCATTAGGCTCAGCAGCTTTGAAAGCCTGTTTAGTCGCAGAAGGTGCTGTCGATTGTTACTTGCGCCTTGGTCCTACCGGCGAGTGGGATACCGCCGCGACACAGTGTATTGTTGAAGAGGCGGGGGGACGCATCTTAAGCACTCAATTAGAGCCACTCTCATACAATGAAAGAGAGACGCTAGAGAACCCGAATTTCATCGTTCTTGGGGATGCAAACTTACCATGGGCCGAGATCCTACGAAGCAACGATTAGGGCTTTGACCTGAGCTAGCTAGAACAGTCTTCAAATAAAGTGGGCACCTCAATGAGGTGCCCATTTTTTATGTCTTGTCATCGAATAACCAGTAGAACCTAGTTATTAAGAAGCTAACTAGAAGCGCCCTTGATAGCTAAACTGGTACTTACCTTGGCTATCTGGATTACCAAGCCATTTCAGCTGACTCTGCATGGCTGGCGGAAATTCTGCACCCGGTTTGAACCATGCTGCCGAGGTGTAGCTTTGATTTGGTGTAACGTTCGCAGAGAACTCACTATCCACTTGAGCACTCTTCTGAGAGCCCTTAGCTGCCAGTGTATTATCTTCACAAGTGATGTCAGCAATCACAGGACCAAGGTCCAACGAACCCACCGGCGAGTCGACTGCTGCGCCAGACCAAGCCACAGTGCCTTCTCCAGACTGACACCAAGGTTGAGCATGAACCGCATGCTTGATCGTCAGCTCAACTTGTCCAGCAATTGAAACCGGGACTGGAATCGCTGGCGCATACTTCATCACGTTAGCAGCGGGCATTGATGCGACTAAGTTTTCCGCATACGCACCGCTCATACTGTACCCAACGCGCCCTTTTCCTGACAAGTTCATATCGCTATTGCGGCCAAAGCGCACCGCTAATTCAGCTTTAGCTTGGAAGAGTTTAGAGAACTGGAAATCCCACTGCATTGATCCGTAATTAACACGCTGCCAAGAAATATTATTAGCGCTGCCTTGCCAAACCGTTCCTTCAACACCTTCAATATTCAAGCCACGCACAGCAGGTGCATGTTTGAGCACGAAAGAGGCCGGTAGATGCAGCAACAGACTAACCGAGAAAAAGACAATAAAGATACCGCCAAAAAGTAAACCTAACTTCAAAGAGAAACCGCGTTTCACATTAACCTCGTTTAAACTGTAGTCGGTTGACCTCAATAACCCCTGGGCTATCGGAACGATCAATGTCCATAAACTCAACCTCGACACCCTGCTTCTCTTTCAAGTATGTCAGCCAGTCTACGAACTGATTAAAAGGCACAGGTTTGACCCAGACTTGCAGCATCTCGCCACGCGGCTGAACTCGAATCAATTCAATCTTAAAACGACGCATAGAAGCGGGCACAGATTGGTTCAAAGGCTGGCCAGCAACAATCCCACCACTTCCTCGCAGCTCTACCACTTCGTTGGCTTTGTTGGTTACCCAAGCCAGTAGTTGCTTCTCGCTTTGAATACGACTTTGCGCCATCTCAGCTCGCTGACTAAGCGGCTGCAATAGCCCCCAGTACACGATGCCTACCACCAATAGAATGGAACAACCGATCACTAATCGTTGCTCTCTTTGACTTATTGAAGTCCACCACGCTTGGAGTGGCTCAATCATATTTCTCATCACTGATCTCCTTACGCTGTTTATTGACGGGGTTTAAGGATAAAGCTACCAAATACGGCATCACCATTACGATTCAATGGCCCTTGCTCAACGGTAAATTTCTCTGCAAGTTTCACTCTCGCGGCTTCGAAATGCTGGAAGTCAGAACTTTTCGCTGTCAATCTCACCTCTGAGCGGTTGCCGTCATAGCGAATACTATTCACTTCGATGGTTTTCACTTGCCCGACGGTTTCTGGCAGTAACGTTAGCCATCCTAGTAAGGAATGACCATCACCAGAGCCACCATATTTTGCCGCTTCGTCATTCATCTGGCGCTTAAGGTAGCTGACCGTCGGAATACGCTGCTTATCCGGAAGTACGCTTCTAAAAATACGTTCACTCTCCGTTCGATACGCTTCGGCTTGTACTTCGTATTGCTGAACCTTCAAGACTTGTTGGGTAACGATCACCGCCACCAGCAAACAAGCTGCAATCGCTACTTTTTGCCATACTCGCCAGTACTTACTGAATGAAGATTGGGGCTGAAAGGTGCCCGTCAGTAAGTTTACGCGGCTTTTGATGGCTTGTTGGCTCAGTAACGACATCACCAATTCAGCAGGCTTTGTTTGCCACTCTATGCCACTTTGTTGTTGAACGTCATCACTGGGTAGCGTGGTGTAGCTAAAAATCGTTGGTGACTGCTCATTACCATCGACAGCCACCCAATCACTTTTTAAAAACATCGCGAGCCATGCTTCATTGATCGATACCGCTTGGTAAGTACTTTGACGCAATAACCAATGTTGATCGATCTGCAGTGCACTAATACCCTGCACTTCTAAAGGCAACGCTAAGGTGTCAGGTAAGACTTTGCGAAAGATAATGTTAACTTTACGGAAGGCCTCTAACACGCGCTTAAGCCACTCACGATCAGTACCACACACGGTGGCATGCGTGGCGTCTTTATCTAAAATGGTTAGGTGTAAGTCTTCGATCTCTTGCGCGACTTCATCTTCTAGTAAAAACGGCAACATAGAGTCGAGCTGGCGAGCAGCACCTTTCGGGATCTCAACACGCTTAATTAAGCACTCATTTCCCGGTAATAAAGCGATACAACTGCGTTTTTCAGCATAAGGGGTTAACTCATCCAGCTGCTCCCAACTAGACAGTTCACCACTTGCTATCACTTCGTGTTGGCTTGTCGACCAAACTAACCACTGCACTGGGCTCTGTGGTTCGCTACTCAGTCGAACGGTCAGAAACTCGCTCACTGATCCCTCCAAAACGACGGCGTACCACCGTCACAGTTTCTCGATTGCTACTATAGAAAAGCGCTCGTATGCGTACACGAGATTGCTCAACTAAAACCTCTGCATCTAGCTCAAAATAGGCACTATCTACAGTCAAATATGCTTTTGCTTTTTTGCTGACCTCAGCACTCACCGCGGTAATGGCGCTCTCAGACATGAACTCATCCACGGAATTCCACCCATCAAAAGGGCGCTTATCAATCAGCTGTTTCGCATCCGACCCACTCAAGTCAGGCGCAAACATCGCTTCCAGTATCGGCGCTTGTTGCTCCGTCAATGTATTCACATTCAGTCGAAAATTATCGGTCGGTAAGGTACACACAAAAGGACGAACCTTCTTCATGATCTCGCCAGTCACCTGATATACGGCTCTCAATTCAGACTCATCCGCCATGAAACCATTTGGGGCAATATAAGACGGTTTCATCGCTTCATAAGTGCTGTCCTCAACGCCAGTCGAAGAGGTTGCTTGAGTATCGCTGTCCACAAATTCCCAGCTTGAATGCGCAATGACCTCAGCTTGGTAAGGCTCAATGTCTTGGTTTTCCAATAAGGTCTGCCAAACCGTCACTAAATAAGGTGTCTGGTTACTGGAATTGGTTGTCACTCCCGCTAATGCATTAAGATTAAAACAAGATTGCGCATCCACAATACGCCCTTTAACTTGTCCATAATCTAATGGGAACACCTGCTCTTCTAATGCCCACGGCTGACTTAGGTTGACCGTATCACTGTCTTTATAGCTTAGCCTAATACCCTCTTGCACGAGTGCTTCAACGCCAATGCTATACCAATAAGCTTGCTGGTAATTCAATTGGTTACTAACTCGTTTAAATTGAGTAAACAAGCGCTCCGACATGCTGCCAGCAATCGTTGCCATTATAGCCAGTAACATCAGGATAATGATCAGCGCGACACCACGTTGATTCCGCCCCAGCGCTCGTGTTGTTGAGGCAAGCTGATCAGTTCGACGCATCATTCTTATCCTCATCACTGCCTGAAGATTCACTACCTGAGTCACCATCAACCTGAGCTAGGGTACCATTTGGAGTGAGATAAATACGCTCTATCTCACCATAATCGTTTAACGTAAGCTTAAGCCTCACTGCTTTAGGCAGTAACTTATCGGTTCGCCACTCTTTGGCCCAACGGTTTCCGTCATAAAACTCGAATTCCAAAGCCCCAACATCATCAAGCACAGGGGTAATGACCGCTTGCTGCCCTGCAGGTGTATCTGGGTAGCGCCACCATACACGTTCGAGCGTCTCTTCTTTAAGACGATAGCCTACTTTGGTGACTTCACCTCGAGGAAACTGCTGTTGTGGGTTGTGCCAACCAAGACGAGTAAACATGATACCGATGCTATCGGAATCCAATAAGTACTCTTTCATTATAATCAGCTTGGATGATGCTTTCTCACCATCAGTACGAAACTGTCGCACTGCCATCTGGCGAAAATCATTATCTAAAATGACTAAACTGCGCTGCAGTTGGTTCAAACGAGTACTGCGCTCAAGTGAAAGCTCGTTGCTTCTCTGCACCTGATTGACCACCTGATAGGCCGCCATACTCAACGTGGCAAAGATAGCGATTGAGACGAGCACCTCGATTAAGGTGAAGCCTCTCCCTTTTGTAGGTAGACCTTGTTTACGAGGCATGCAGCTATTGGCCGTCATGCTGTTCACTAACCGCATTCTTTTAGTTAACGATACTATCTTTATTAACGACACCATCTTAGTTAACCACATAACTGCGCACCGTAACGACTGGGGAAGCTTGCTTGCTGGTTGACACGCTGACATCAAAAGCGTTCAGCATATTATCGACCGTATCGATTGGGGTAACTTTCCAAAACCACTCTCGCCCCGCCAACTCTTGCGTGCCCTGTGTCTTTTTTAGCTTGTCTGGGTGTAACATCACCAAAGCCATTTGATTATCAACAACCATCGCTGCGAAGGTTTTTTCTTCTAAATAGCTCAGTGTATTGATGTGCTGGGTGACCGCTCGAATCACACTGATCGCCGCGGTAGCAAAGATCGCGAGCGCCACCAACACCTCGAGCAGCGTCATCCCACGAGAGCGATAAGGGGAACGGTTATTCCTCTTCATCTTTTTCTCCTGGTTCTAACAATCGAATCACACCATTATCCGACACTTTAATGCGCCACCCATCTTTTATGCTATCGCCTGTATTGGGATAGAAAGAGACGGTAGATGGTGTCACTTCAGCACTCGATAAGATGAAAACCTGCGGTGGCTTAAGTACCTTTTCTTCTTCAAGGTCAGCGAACATCTCTTCATCAAATAAGCTTCCAGGGTTGAATAATCGATCGTCATCCGCCCAAGCACCACCACCTAAGCTGAGTGATAGTGCAAGCTCTTCCGGTAACTCTGTTACAGAGGGGATTTTTTCGAATTCGGTTTCCTGCCACCCCTCAGACTTCAGCGTCATCAAAACATAGGTTGATTTGTTTTCATCGATACGAATACCAAAATCCAGCCCACTCAAAATCGCCTCTTCGCTAAGCAACTGGATTCTTTGATAGAAACTGTGAGCGTATTTTTTGGCGACATCTTTACTGTTGGTCGGAATGGTCGCAATCACAGCAACCGCCGTTACTGACAGTAATACCAGCACCAAAAGAATCTCAATCAAGGTGAAACCTGGCTGTTTGTGCGTAGTTTTCACCTTGCGACTCCTTCTATTTGCGTCCTACCATCACATAACGGCATCAAGCGACAATCCGCCTAAGCTTACTGAAAATCTTGCATGTTCCAGTTGCCGATATCCGCAGCAACACCTTCCCCCCCTTCTTGGCCGTCTGCGCCAAGAGTAAAGATGTCGATAGTGCCGTTATCGCCAGGGCTTAGGTATTGGTATTCATTGCCCCATGGGTCGTTAGGTAGGCGCTTGATGTAGCCACCGTCACGGTAGTTACGAGGCTCTGGGTTGCTTGGCTTAGAGACCAGTGCATCAAGGCCTTGATCCGTTGTTGGGTATACGCTGTTATCCAGTTTGTACATATCCAGCGCATTCTCTAGCGCGACGATATCTGTGATGGCTTTCTGTTGATCAGCCTTCTCTTTGTTACCCAATAGGTTAGGTACAACAAAACTCGCCAACACGCCAAGGATAACCACAACTACCATCACCTCTAGTAGGGTAAAGCCTGATTGTTTCTTCATTTTATTTTTCATTATTTTCTCCAAATTACAGACAACGAGTTGAGGGGAATGTTGTCCTTCTTCTCGATAATCCAAAAACGCTCTACGAACAGTGTTAGCCGCTCATTAAATTGTTCATTTCAAGCATTGGCATCAGAGTCGCCATCACAATAAACAGAACCAAGCCCGCCATCAGAGCAATAAGTGCCGGGGTAAAAATGCCGAGAGCAATATTCACCGTCGACTCGAAGCTTTGGTCTTGGTTATCGGCAGCACGAGTCAGCATCTGCTCTAATTGACCACTCTGCTCACCACTGGCAATCATGTGCAGCATCATCGGCGGGAAGAGCTTAGTATGATCAAGTGCTTTCCGCAGGCTTGCCCCTTCTCTCACGCTATCTGATGCCTGTAATACTTGTTGTTTCACATGGTGGTTCGACATAACGTCAACCGCAACTTTCATCCCCTCAAGGATTGGAATCGCACTTGAAGTACAGATTGAAAGTGTGCGGGCAAAACGAGAGGTATTAATGCCTTTCGCTATCTTGCCGATCAGCGGAATACTCAACAACTTTCTATCCCAGCTTAGACGCACGCCCGGTCTTTTGAGCGCAGTCTTAATCAACACAATCACACCAATGATCAACAACAGTAATTGGATGCCCCAATTCTGGATAAATTCACTCGAGGCTAATAAAAATTGGGTGGATTGAGGAAGCTCTTGCCCCATCTGAATAATCGGCTCGACGATCTTGGGTACTACCGTTGCTAGCAGGAACGAAACGATAGTCACCGCAAACACCACCAGCACAACAGGGTAGATCATCGCTTGCAGCAGCTTAGAGCGCATCTTCTGGCGGTTTTCAGCGTAATCGGCTAATCGCTCGAGTACCGCATCTAAGTGTCCGGATTTCTCACCAGCCGCCACCATGGCTCTAAATAGTTCATCAAAGATATATGGGTAATCCGCCAAGCTATCCGCTAGCGAGTAGCCTTCCGTCACTTTAGAACGAACAGCCAGTAACATGGTTCGAATGCGAGCCCTCTCCGATTGCTCTGCTACGGCTTTTAAACACTCCTCTAACGGCATGCCTGATTTGACTAGAGTGGAAATTTGGCGAGTCATCAAAGCAAGGTCGGGCGTGCTGATACCACGCTTAAAGCTGGTCGATGGTTGTGAACCTTTTACTGACTTCGCTTTAGCTTCGGTCATCTCGACTGGCATTAAGCCTTGCTCTTTTAAGCGCTGGCGAGCCTGACGAGCGTTATCCGCTTCAATCGACCCCTTTTTATTTTTGCCTTTGGCATCCAGTGCTTTGTATTCAAATACCGCCATATTAGACTTCCTTGGTCACGCGCATCACTTCTTCCAGAGACGTTATCCCTTTGCGAACTTTGCTTAAGCCATCTTCTCGAATACTTGGGGTGGTGCCACGAATGACTTTCTCAATCGCTTGCTCACCAGCCTCGCTATGAATCAACTCCTCTACCGAATCATCAACAATTAACAGTTCATGAATACCAGTACGACCTCGGTACCCCTTATGGTTACAGTGCTCACACCCTTTTGCATGATAAAGCGTAAGGCTATCTTTCTTCTTCAAATCAAAAAGCTTTTTGGTCTCTTTGTCCGCTTCGTACGGTTCTTTACAGTCGTGACACAAGGTACGAACTAAGCGCTGCGCCAACACACCAAGCAGTGAAGACGAGATCAGGAAGGGTTCGATCCCCATATCACGCAGACGCGTAATGGCACCTGCTGCGGTATTGGTATGGAGAGTCGACATCACTAAGTGGCCCGTCAAAGAAGCTTGAACCGCTATCTCAGAAGTCTCTGAGTCACGTATCTCACCAATCATGACCACATCGGGATCTTGACGAAGAATCGCACGCAAACCACGCGCAAAGGTCATATCAACTTTAGGGTTGACTTGGGTTTGACCAATACCATCAATATCAAATTCGATTGGGTCTTCAACGGTGAGAATATTCCGCTCATTGCTATTGAGCTCTTGCAGGCCTGCATACAAGGTTGTGGATTTACCCGAGCCCGTTGGACCGGTTACCAAGATAATACCGTGCGGACGTTGAATCAGTTTACGGAAGTTCTCGTGGTTCTCAGCCGTCATGCCCAAGCTGTGCAGATCTAGGCGAGTGGCGTTTTTATCCAACAGACGCATCACCACGCGCTCACCATGCGATGAAGGCATGGTTGATACACGAACGTCAACTGCCCGGCCACCAATACGCAGTGAGATACGACCATCCTGTGGCACGCGCTTTTCCGCAATATCCAACTTAGCCATAACCTTTACACGCGACACGAGCAGCGGCGCAAGTTTACGGCTTGGCGCGAGAACATCACGTAATACCCCATCAATACGGAAGCGGATGGATAGCGATTTTTCAAAGGTCTCGATATGGATATCCGAAGCCGCCTCTTTAATCGCCTCCCCTAACATCGCGTTGATGAGCTTGATAATGGGTGCATCGCCTTCCGATTCAAGCAAGTCTTCATCTTGTGGCAGCTCTTCCGCTAACGAGAAGAGGTCATCACTGTCGGCACCAATATCTTCCATCAATTGACGTGCTTCAGAAGAATCGCGTTGGTACGCATCGGTCAGCTTCTTATCAAACTCGTCTGTCGTTATCGCTTGTGGTGTAAACCCCTCTTTTACTACACGAGCCACCTCGATAATGGCGGCGGATTTCAGAGGTTCAACGTAATACAGTGTCGGCGCCCGCTCTGGATGCTGATACTCGAGCACCATTTTATAACGATTTGCAAAGCTAAACGGCAAGCGCTGATAAGTACGTGCCGCCCCTACCAATTCAGCCATTATTCTGTTTCCATCTGATCAATGAAGGCTTGGATTTCAGCCGGATGATTCTTCTCTGAACCAAATTTAGGTAACACAGGAATATGATCGTTATCCATCAGTTTCAAACCTTGTTCAGACTTATACAGCTGCTCAGCACGGATGAAGTTGTATTTACGCTGAGTGATGCCATCTGCCGTCATACCATCGCGAATAATGGTTGGCTTAATGAACACCATTAGGTTCTTCTTCTCAACCTGCGTTCTGGTTGATTTGAATAGATGACCAAGCACTGGGATATCGCCCAATAACGGGACTTTAGATTCACTCTCTAATGCACGCTCATCAATCAGCCCCCCTAAGACGAGCATTTGACCGTCTTGAACTATGACAGACGTATTTAACTGACGCTTGGCAAAACGCACATCAACCGCGCCATTGGCACCCAATACGTTCGACACCTCTTGTTCTATTTTCAGCTGAACCGAATCCCCTTCGTTGATTTGCGGTACCACTGTCAGCTTGATACCGACTTCTTTACGATCAACGGTTTGGAATGGGTTGTCGTTACTTGAGCCCGCAGTAGAACCCGTCAATACCGGCACCTCTTCACCGACAATGAACGACGCTTCGCCGTTATCCATGACGGTAATGCTTGGAGACGATAAAATATTTGAGTTTGAATCTGTTGACACAGCGGTAATCAACGCCGTCCAATCCCCCATCATTAGACTCATTGCCGCACCGTTAACGCCACCAAGCGCTTTGGCTAAGGTTGAATAATCGCCTTTTTCTGTCGTGTTTTCATTGCGTAAGAAGTTATTGTCAGAGTCGTAAACCGCTTTCGTGGTTGTCGTATCCTTGGCCTCTTCTAAACCTACCATCACACCACCAATCGATGCACCAGTATTGCCGTATTGGATCATCGCCCCGGTTTCTAGGTTACCCCACTGCACACCAAGGTTAACGCCGTCACCTTCTGCCATCTCCACAATTAGAGCTTCAATCAATACTTGAGCACGACGAATATCCAACTGAGCAATCACATCTTGTAGCGCGTTCATGATGTCTGGTTGTGCGGTAATGACTAACGAGTTGGTATCGCTGTGCGCCGAGATCACGACTTTATCACGTTGAGCTGAGGCACCTTTGGTTGACGTTTTCTTCTCTGACTGCAGGTTATCTGAAACACCTTTTAGCACATCGACTAGATCTTCTGCTTTTGCATATTTAAGGAAGATAACCTGGTTGTTGCCTTTGGTTGCCATCTCGACATCAAGTTGCTCAATCAGCTTTCTTAAACGACTACGAACCTTAGGATCACCAGAGATAAGAATCGCGTTGGTTCTCTCATCTGCGACCAATTTAGGCTGTAGAAACGCAGGGGTGTTTTTCGCATCGGTGGTTTTATTCAGAGCATCGACAATGCGCACCATCTCAGAGGCTGAAGCGTGCTTCAATTCAACGACTTCAATATCTTTATCACCCGCTTGGTCAACTCGTTTGATGATCTCGGCCAAACGGTTTACAACCGCCGTACGACCGGTGATGAGAATGATATTGGCAGGGTCATAATGCACAACGTTACCGGCACCTGCATTATCATTCAATTGACGAAGTAATGGAGAAAGCTCACGAACGGACACGTTACGAACTGCAACAACTCGAGTAATCACACTGTCAGCTGGCAACTTTCTACTACTATCACCGACAACGGGAATGGCAGAAGTTTTAGAGTCTTTGGCTTTAATGACCTTGAGTACACCCGAGTCCATTTCAACAACAGCGTAGCCATAAACCTCTAATACGTTTAAAAAGAAGCTGTAATATTGCTCTTTGTTGAGTACATCATAACTGCGTACATCAATTTTTCCGCGTACCGATGGGTCAACGATGATCGTTTTATCAAGATTGCGGCCAACAATATTAATAAATTCTTGAATATCAGTGCCTTTAAAACTAGCACTAAAGTCATCAGCGATAGCGGCGGGTGTGCACATCAAGCATCCTGCTAATATCCATGCACTTTTATTAAACCAATCCTTCACGTGCTTCTCCTACACTTTTGTCTTTCTTTAGACACAAAGTTTTAAAATTCAATAAATATTTGGTGTTGTTGCCCAGCTCGCTCAACGACCAGATTTAACTCTGTCAGTTCTGAGATTGAACGGAATATTTCACCCATCGCGGCTGGATCTGTAAGATCTTGACCATTTAACTGAGTGGCGATGTCTCCGTTTTGAAGCCCCACAGAGTTGAAAAGTGCTGAATCTTTGCCGGGGCTCACACGATAACCAATCACACTATTGTCCCGTTTTACCTGAGACAATCGAACATATTGGAAGATTTGTTGTGGATCTTTCATTATCTTCGCTTTAATTCCATCAAGCTTCTCTTCTGCAGAAGCTGGGTTGTTACCACGCACTGAAGAAGAGGCACGGCGTGGTGTGGGTTCAGATACTGCTAAACGCTTATAATCGATACCTTCCAGCATCAGCGTTTCATCGCGACCTGAATTATCAATAATCACGCGGTCGGCTAACACCGTTTTAAGTTGAGCTTTGGTGCCTTCTATTTGTTCGTTGCTCCCATAAGTCGCTTGTTTACCCCGGTTGGCAATTACCGCTAAGCTCAACTCTGGATTAGAACTGGCGACCACACCCACTAGTACCAAATTAAGGCGTGTCTTAGGGGCATCCTTAACCAATGGTTGTTCAACCACCACAGGTTTAGGCTTGTTTGGGTTATAGGTTCCAAACATATGACTCTGTTGCAAAGAAGACATGTCGAGAGTCGACTGAGACGTGGCTGTCGACGATACCATTGCTTGCCAAGGCACAATCGTTTGCTCAACGGGTTCAACAAACCAGACAAGCTGCCCTACAATCCATGCTGAAGCGGCAATAAGTACACTACAAGACAAAACACTCAACTGCTGCTGAAGTACCAATCCATTCTCTAACAAGCGGATCAACACAGGAGAGTTCCCTGCGTTATTTTTGAGCTCTAAAAGGTTCACTTCCCTTGCCCCTTCTGATGACAACAAATGCTGCAAACTATTAAATTTTTTGCTTTTTTATTCATTCGTTCGATACCGAGCCTATTTAAGCATAAGGCTTTTAAGTATATCATAGCAAATAAATAAATCGGCATTGCATAGCAGTTTTGCTCTATAACTTGAAAAAAATGCTAACTGCCTCCACATAAAACCTCTACCTAACGTGATAAGCATCATCAAAAACATGTTGCGTACTGTTCATAACAGTTAAACCGAATTCATTTTTCACTAAATAAGGTACAGCCCTATATGAAAACTTCTAATGAAGCTGTCAGACTCGATAAATGGTTGTGGGCAGCACGCTTTTACAAAACTCGCTCTATTGCTCGTAATATGGTCGATGGGGGCAAAGTCCACTATAATGGTCAGCGCAGCAAGCCAAGTAAGATTGTCGAACTTGGGGCAGTTATTACACTGCGCCAAGGTAATGAGGAAAAGACGGTAACGATCGAGAAAATTTCAGCCCACCGTGGCGGAGCGCCGATCGCTCAAACCCTCTATGAAGAAACCACCGAGAGCTTGGCGAAACGAGAAGAGTTTGCGAAACAACGCAAGCTAAACGCACATAACCCAGCTCCAGAGCATCGCCCTGATAAAAAGCAACGTCGTGACATCATTAAGTTCAAGCATCAATAAGCTAGAAGGAATAGCCAAATGGCAAACAATGTTTTAAATCGCTACCTATTTGAAGACCTATCAGTACGTGGTGAATTGGTACAAATGGATGAAGCGTACCAACAGATTATTTCTAGCAAGGAATACCCAGCTCCAGTACAAAAGCTGCTGGGTGAGCTATTGGTTTCAACCACGCTACTGACTGCGACCCTAAAATTTGAAGGCTCTATCACCATGCAGCTGCAAGGTGATGGCCCAGTATCTCTAGCAGTTATCAATGGCGATCATAACCAAAAGATCCGTGGTGTTGCTCGTTTTGAAGGTGACATCGCTGATGATGCTGGCCTACACGACCTAATGGGTAAAGGCCACCTAGTGATCACTATCGATCCTAAGAAAGGTGAACGCTACCAAGGTATCGTTGGTCTTGAAGGCGACACACTAGCTCAAGTACTTGAAGGTTACTTCGCAAACTCTGAGCAACTTAAGACTCGTCTATGGCTACGTACCGGTGAACACGAAGGCAAAGCACACGCTGCGGGCATGTTGCTACAAGTTATGCCTGACGGCACTGGTACTCCAAATGACTTCGAGCACCTAGAGCAGCTAACAGACACAGTGAAAAACGAAGAGCTATTCTCTCTAGAAGCAAACGAACTGCTTTACCGTTTGTACAACCAAGAGAAAGTACAACTTTTCACACCACAGCCAGTTGAGTTCTTCTGTGGTTGTTCTCGTGAACGAAGCGCTGCAGCCATTATTACCGTTGCTCAAGAAGAGATTTACGACATCCTAAGTACTGAAGGTAGCGTCGCTCTTCACTGTGATTACTGCGGTACGAATTACTCGTTCGACAAGAACGATGTTGATGCACTGTATGCAGAAGCAGCAGATAAAGGCAGCAATACGGTTCATTAATTTACGCCGTACCAAAAACACGTAATTTACCCCAAAAAGGTCAGCACTAAGCTGGCCTTTTTTGTGATCAAAACAGCGCAAACTTCGTAACACCTCGTAATAAAATCACTGCTTAATTTTAATCAATTAATAATGTTTCCGCCCCTAGCGCAAAGGTTTGCGTACAGGATAGACTAATTAGGCCAATATGTGACGAGGCACTTAAACCCCATGGTTAATATGGATATTTTTTGAGCTGTATCCCTATTTCCCCCGAGTCTCGTTGCTACCATGGTGAGCAGATAACAATAAAAAATTAATACAAAATCCCTACAAAATATCCTACAAGGAGCACCTATGACCGTTATGGAACATACTAAGGCTGCACAAATTGATCTAACTAAGCACGGACTTACTGGCGTTACCGAAGTTCTTCGCAATCCTAGCTATGAGCAGTTATTCGTTGAAGAAACACTGCCAGGTTTGGAAGGCTACGAAAAAGGCGTAGTAACGGAACTAGGTGCTGTTGCTGTTGACACTGGTATCTTTACTGGCCGCTCACCGAAAGATAAGTACATTGTTAAAGATGACACGACCCGCGATACCATGTGGTGGTCAGATCAAGGCAAAAACGATAACAAACCGATCACAACTGAAGTATGGAATGAGCTAAAAGAGCTTGTAACAACTCAGCTATCCGGCAAGCGCCTGTTTGTCATTGACGGTTACTGTGGTGCTAACCCAGATACGCGCTTAAGCGTACGTATTATCACAGAAGTAGCGTGGCAAGCGCACTTCGTTAAGAACATGTTCATTCGTCCAACTGACGAAGAGCTAGCAACGTTCGAACCTGACTTCGTGGTAATGAACGGTGCCAAAACAACCAATCCTAACTGGGAAAAACAGGGCCTAAACTCTGAGAACTTCGTAGCATTCAACCTAACAGAGCGTGTTCAAATCATCGGTGGTACTTGGTACGGCGGTGAGATGAAGAAAGGCATGTTCGCAATGATGAACTACCTACTTCCTCTGCAAGGTATCGCTTCAATGCACTGTAGTGCAAACGTCGGCGAGAAAGGCGATGTAGCGGTATTCTTCGGTCTATCGGGCACAGGTAAAACAACACTATCAACAGACCCTAAACGTGAGCTAATCGGTGATGATGAGCACGGTTGGGATGACGACGGCATCTTCAACTTTGAAGGCGGTTGTTACGCGAAGACGATCCGTCTATCTAAAGAAGCAGAACCAGAAATCTACAATGCCATCCGTCGTGATGCACTGCTAGAAAACGTAACGGTTCGTGGCGATGGTTCTATCGATTTTGATGACGGTTCTAAAACAGAAAACACTCGTGTTTCTTACCCGATTCACCACATCGACAACATCGTTAAGCCAGTATCAAAAGCAGGTCACGCTCAAAAGGTTATCTTCCTGACTGCTGATGCATTTGGTGTACTACCACCAGTTTCTAAACTGACTCCAGAGCAAACGAAGTACCACTTCCTATCTGGTTTCACAGCGAAACTGGCGGGTACAGAGCGCGGTATCACAGAGCCGACTCCAACCTTCTCTGCAGCATTTGGCGCGGCGTTCCTAACGCTTCACCCAACTCAGTACGCTGAAGTACTTGTGAAACGCATGGAAGCAGCAGGCGCTGAAGCTTACCTAGTAAACACAGGTTGGAACGGTACTGGCAAACGTATCTCTATCCAAGATACGCGTGGCATCATCGATGCTATCCTAGATGGTTCTATCGACCAGGCTGAGACTAAGGTTATCCCTATGTTCAACCTAGAAGTGCCTCTAGCGCTGCACGATGTGGACCCTGCGATCCTAGATCCACGCGACACGTACACAGACCCACTACAATGGGAAAGCAAAGCGAAAGATCTAGCAGAGCGCTTCATCAACAACTTTGATAAGTACACTGACAACGCTGAAGGTAAGTCACTGGTTGTGGCGGGCCCACAACTAGACTAATCCCAGCATCTGCTCGGGCTAAGCCAAAAGCGAACGCCCATTTAAAACGATATTTTTGTAGCAAGCCCCTCTTTTGAGGGGCTTTTTTGTTGATGCTTGCCCCTTTTTGTTCCACTCTATTTTAAGACTATTGAAATGTAAGGCTTTCAGGGAATGAAAAAGGTATTCATGGTGTTTGGCATTGTGTTGGCTATCGCCGTTGCGGTTCTCGCAGCGTTGCTATTAAGTCTACAGACTCAATACCGTGCGGATGTTGCTAACTTTTTTATCAAGCACGCGGTTGACCAACCGGTGGTCATTGAAGATGTCGAGTATCAAGCGCCTTATCACATCACCCTAATGGGAATCACCTATACCCAACCAGAAAAGCAACCACCTCTGTATATCGATAAGGTCGATCTCTGGTTCAGCCCCGACTCTCTCATTGAAGCCAAACTGGTCTTAGACTCTTTATTAATCAGTGGTATCCAGTTGGAAGCGAACGATCTAGAAACGCTCTCACCACTGTTAAACGAGCAAAACCTCAGGCTCCGCCAGTTGGCGATCAATAATCTGGATTTTTCGACCAACAGCTTTAATGTGCAGGGCATCGATCTACAGATCGCCGAGCCAACCTTTAGCAATAATCAGACACTGCTGCCTTACGGCAAAACCCAACTTTCCGCTTCGCAGCTCTATTGGCAAGGTGAAGCCTTCGATAATCTTCTGATCGACCTTGACCTTAAACCAAGCGACAGCACCCTTTATGGCGCTTCATTTGAATGGCGCGGTGCCAAAATTTCAGGACAAGCAGAACAATTTAAACATGATTGGTCACTAGTGAATGTCACTATAGATGGCTTACGCCTCAACCAGCAGCAAAGCCAGAGCCTATTAAGCAAAGAGTGGGACGTAGCGGGCATTCGTATCAACTATATCAACAACTTAGATATTTTACACAGCGACATCGAATGGCCAAGCGGGCACCTTGCGGCCTTTGACGCTTCACTAGAAAACATCAAATTGCCTTTCGAGCTTTGGCGACAACAGAAAGCGCTTTTCTCGCTGCAAGCCGAAGGGGTCACTGTTGATGATGACATCTTCATCGGGCTAAATATCAAGCTAAGCCTAGAGCCAAACCAAATACTGATTGAAGATTTCTATACTCAATTTCTGCAAGGTACCGTTCAGCTCAATGGTAAAGTTACCTCTAGCAGCATTAGATTGGCGCAGCTCGACCTACAAGGCATTAAATGGATCACGGACAGCCAAAATAAGCCGCAGCCAGTAGCGCGCCTCTCACCCTGGCTTAAAGAGCTTCAGCAAGCCTCTATAGACCGATTAAATGTAGAACGCACCCAAATCATCCAACTTGCACAAAAGCCTTACTGGCAAGTCTCTGGACTGTACATTGAAGGACATCAAGTTCAACTGCTGCAAGATAGAAAGCTAGGATTGTGGCAAGGAGAACTGATGGCCAGTGCGAACGATGCCAGCTATCAAAGCATTCTCAGCGCTCAACCTGTAATTGAGATGAACAGTAACCAAGGGAAATGGACGCTAACACGCCTATTTGCTCCACTTAAGCAGGGTTATATCGAAGCTAGTGCGACACTCGATTTTAACCAAATCAGCAAACCGTGGAGTGTCGATATCTCAGTGGATGGCTTACCTATCTCACCAATGTTGCAGCAATTCGACTTACCACTCGATGCCACTGGCTATGGTGAATTTGAGCTGAAAGCTTCTGGTCTCTACGGCGATTCACTCATGCTGGGCTATTCAGCCACTGGCCAACTTAAAGGCAGCGTTCGCCAGGGGGTGATGACCTTTAACGATACGCTTTCTGAAACCTCTATCGATAACGTGTTTGAAATCCCTGAAATCAGCGCGAGTTTTGACCGTGGTCGCTTCACGCTTCAACCGATGCACATTACTGGTGCATCCGCTGCAGAGGGAGGTTCACAGAGAGTCCAAACTTTAAATGGTGAGGTATCTGGAGAACTAGACCTGCTTAAAACGAGGCAACACACTCTCTCGATTATACTATCCGACCCATGCAACCAAATCTCTGGCAAGCTTGATCAACCGGAGTACACTGCGATTAATGACTGTCAACAAAAAAGCGCCACTTCAAAGTAGTAGCGCTTTCAATCCATAACTCAACCTATTATCAAGCGGGCGTGAAGTTATTCGCTCACCTTGCTGTCACTTGACAGGATCTTCTTGTAGTCAGGGATAAGCATGTAGGTTCCGGTAAACTCTACGGCTTCTACATCACCACTATGGATTGTGACGTGAATAATGATACGTGCCTTTCTTCCTGATGCGAGGCGATCCAAGTCACCACTGATACCATCTAAAGAAGTTGAGGCGACAGGGTTTTGCTCCACAGGATGACGGTAACGAATATTACTGTCAGCTAGAACGATATCGCCCGTCAGACCGCGCTCTTTCATCAGCAGCCACGTCATACCCCACCCCGTCAGTGTCGCCAGAGTAAACGCCGAGCCTGCAAACATGGTGTTGTGCGGGTTCAAATTTGGGTTTAGCTGAGCACTGCACTCGAACTGATAACCTGTGTACTGGTTTATCTTGATGCCCATCTTATCGCTGATAGGGATCTGATGCTCCCAACGCTGCTGAAGCTCATTACACCATTCTGGTTTGCGCAGTACGTCCGCCATTGGATCGAGATGCTTTACCATCTGCTGGTGACGCACCGGGCCACGTTGATCGTTAATCTCACCACGGCGTTCAAAGCTGTTCTTCTCGTAGAATGAGATCGCATCCTCACGCGCATTACACACCAAGCGTTTCGCGCCCTCTTGACGAGCCAGAGACTCTAATGCGACTAAGATCAGTGAACCCATACCTTTGCTACGGCGAGAGTTTTTTACCGCCATATAGCGGATCTGACCTTCAAGATCTGGGGTGATATACAGACGGCCAATCGCCATTGGACGACCTCGGCCATCTACAATCATACGATGGTGACTCATGCCATCGTATTCGTCACGCTCGGAACCTACCGGCATTCGCCAAGGTTCACGCAACATCTGCCAACGAAAATGATAATACTTGTTCAGTTGATTTTCGGTGGTTGGAGTTATGAGTTTAAACATGCTTATTCCTTTAAGCTTAAACCTGCAGCCAGAATGTTACTGGACCATCATTAACCAGAGACACTTTCATGTCGGCTGCAAATCGGCCACGTTCCGTTGGCAACACTGATTCACATTGGTCAGAAAAATAATTGTAAAGACGCTCGGCATCTTCTGGATGAGCGCCACGAGAAAAGCCTGCTCGTGTGCCTTTTTTGGTATCGGCTGGCAGTGTGAATTGAGAAACCACTAACACCTTGCCATTCACCTGCTTCACGTTGAGGTTCATTTTATCGTCTTCATCTCCAAAGACACGATAAGTCGTCACTCGTTCCATCAAACGCTTCGCTTTGGCTTCGTCATCACCTTTTTCTACGCCTAATAGTACTAATAAGCCTTGTTCAATCTCACCAACTACTTCGCCATCAACACGGACGGCAGCTTCACTTACTCTCTGAATCAGTGCTATCACTGTTGTTTCCTTGATCTGTGATTTTGTCGTTATCCGTGGAGTGTACCATTATTTTTTGCGTCCCACTCCACTCTTCCTTCTCACCAAGCGCAGCCGTCACCTCAGCACCCACTAGCACGATCAACCAACATAAATAAACCCAAACAAACAGAATCGGAATCGCCGCCAATGCACCATAGATCACCTGATATGAAGGGAACTGAGTAATGTAAGCAGCGAAGCCTTTCTTACTAAGTTCGAACAGTAATGCCGCCACCAAAGAGCCAGCGGCTGCATGAGAAAAGTGGATTTTCTTGTTAGGTACCAATAGGTATAAACCAAAGAACGCAAAAAAAGAGAGAATCAGAGGGAGTTTGCGAATCAGAGTATTAAAGGCACCAGACACCACTTCGTTTTGTAGCAAGCTTAATGATGTCACATATGAGGTAGCTGCAATGCTCGCCCCAACCAAGATTGGCCCGAGAGTGAGCACCATCCAGTACATCGAGAACGACAGTACGGCACGTCGCTTCTCAGTGACACGCCAGATGTAATTTAGGTTCTTATCGATGTTTGAGATAAGCATTAGCGCAGCGATAAATAAGAACGCACCACCAACCGCCGTCATTTTACCCGTGTTAGCGACAAACTCTAACAAGGCGCCATGCACCGCATCCCCTGATGCAGGGACAAAATTGGTAATGATGAAGTTTTGAATTTCGACCCCCATATCAGCGAATACGGAAAATGATGACAAGATAGAAAGCAAAACCGTCAACATGGGTACGATGGAAAGCAAGGTAATGTACGCCAAATAGCCCGCATTCACATTGACTCGATCATGCGTCATACGTGCTAAAAGGTAGCGAAAATACTGGGTACTAAGTATGCCGACCTTTGTTATCTTCAACTTGTAACTCCCTGGTAACTTGTTCATAGTTCTCATTAATAATCCGTTATACCAATCACAGAGAGTAAGTGATTTACTACAATTGGTATTAGGGCGCGCTGACCTTTCGTGGTTAAATTTTGTTCAGACGGGGACGCCTAGTCAAAAGCATTTTAATCGCGGCGAGGGAGAAGTAGCCTAGTCATTCTAAGCAAATCTCCCTCAACAAAGAGTAAAACGCTTTTTGCGGGGGCGCCCAGCTCGAAAGATCAACATGCCCTAGTTAACTATAGGAAACAAGGATGCCTTATTTAATAGGGATAGTCCTCTCTATTTTTACTCTTACTGGATGTCAATCCGCTTATTACTCTACAATGGAGCAAGTGGGTTATCACAAACGTGACATCATGGTCGACAGAGTAGAAGATGCAAAAGAGTCGCAGCAGGATGCTCAGAAAGAGTTTACCAGCACACTTAAAGCACTCAGTAGCCTGACTCATTTCAGTGGCGGCGACCTAGAGGACATGTACAACAAGATAAACGATAAATACCAAGACAGCGAAAAAGCGGCACAAAATGTGACTGACCGAATCGCTGCGATTGAAGATGTATCTGATGCGCTGTTTGAAGAGTGGCAAACCGAGCTCGATCTCTACACCAATAATTCTCTACGTCGTTCGAGTGAGCAAAAGCTGCGTGAAACTAAATCGTCTTACCAAACCATGCTGTCAGCCATGAAGCGCGCTGAGAAGAAGATGGATCCGGTGCTCAATACCCTTCGAGACAACACCCTTTATCTAAAACATAACCTCAATGCGAGTGCGGTTGGCTCACTGCAAGGTGAGTTTATGAGTCTAGAAGAAGACATCGCATACGCGATCAAACAGATGAATGCAGCAATTGCCGAATCGGATAAGTTCCTTGCTCAGCTAAACCAGAAGTAACGCCTGAAAAGTCAAAACAAGATAAGCCCGTACGAATCCAATCATTATAACTGGCGGCCCTGGCGCCGAAAAAACCACTCTGATTAATGCCTTGGCTGATACGGATTACCCCACCTTCGCAGAGTCCTCTCGCCAATTAATAGAACAGCAAAGTCAGCTTAAAGACGGTATCTTACCTTGGGTAGACCTTCCTGGCTTTGCTGAGCTTTGTTTAGGTGTGATGAACAAGCAAAAAGACCAAGCCAATCAACATCCGATAGCCTTTCTCGATCGCGCTATTCCCGACATCTGTGGCTATTTGGCTCAGGCTAACTTAGAGATCGATGCGGCCAACCAAGAAGCAAGCCAAGGTTACCACTCTCAAGTATTATTCTGTCGCCCCGAGGTTTCGATCTATGTTCAAGATGAAGTGCGCCCTTACCCATTTGAAGAAGCGTTAGAGATTCACCACGCGCTAGTCAACGTCTATCAAGAGCTTGGGTATGAGGTAGTTGAAGTGCCGTTTATGTCGGTCGCTGAGCGAGTGCAGTTCGTTGAAAGCCACCTGGGAATTAAAAGCTAGATTCCAGATACCTCACTCCTCGATTCTGGAGTGACGATTCGCTAAATAGATATCGAACAGGCTCTTCGTATCCCGCATCTCGTAACTTAGCTAACTAAAAAACAAAAGCCCCGAGCAGCATCGCTACTCGGGGCTTTTTAAATTCAATCAGTTAAATCTGATTATTTCGCTGCACGTGAAGCACGTTTACGATCCGACTCCGTTAGGAACTTCTTACGGATACGGATGCTTTCAGGTGTTACTTCTACTAGCTCGTCGTCATCGATGAATTCTAGAGCTTGCTCAAGAGTCATGATGATTGGCGGAGTAAGAACCTGTGCGTCATCAGTACCAGATGCACGAACGTTCGTTAGCTGCTTACCTTTCAGTACGTTAACTGTTAGGTCGTTGTCACGGCTGTGGATACCAACAACCATACCTTCGTACACTTCAACACCGTGACCGATGAACATGCGACCACGCTCTTGTAGGTTGAATAGTGCGTTAGTTAGCGCTTTACCCATACCGTTAGAAATTAGTACACCGTTAACACGCTGGCCGATATCGCCGCCTTTGTGTGGACCGTAGTGATCGAATGTATGGTACAGAAGACCAGAACCTGAAGTTAGAGTCATGAACTCAGTTTGGAAACCGATTAGGCCACGAGATGGCATAACGAAGTCCATACGCACACGACCTTTACCGTCTGGAGACATGTCAGTCAGCTCACCTTTACGTAGACCGATGTTCTCCATGATGCCGCCTTGGTGCTCTTCCATGACGTCGATAGTTACAGTCTCGAACGGTTCCATTAGCTGACCATCTTCTTCTTTGATGATTACTTCTGGACGAGATACTGCTAACTCGAAGCCTTCACGACGCATGTTTTCGATCAGGATAGATAGGTGAAGTTCACCACGGCCTGATACGCGGAATTTGTCTGGATCGTCTGTTTGCTCAACACGAAGTGCAACGTTGTGTACCAGTTCTTTCTCTAGACGCTCAAGAATGTTACGTGAAGTTACGAACTTACCTTCTTTACCCGCGAATGGAGACGTGTTTACTTGGAACGTCATTGTTACTGTTGGCTCATCTACAGACAGTGCTGGAAGCGCTTCTACTGCGTTTTGTGCACAGATAGTGTCAGAGATTTTTAGCTCACCAAGACCAGTGATTGCGATGATGTCACCTGCGTTCGCTTGTTCAACTTCGTGACGCTCAAGACCTAGGTAGCCCATTACTGTGCCAACTTTGCCGTTACGAGTTTTACCGTCTGCGCTTACGATAGTTACTTGCTGGTTTGGTTTAACAGAACCACGAGTTACACGAGCAACACCGATAACACCAACATAAGAGCTGTAATCTAGCTGAGAAACTTGCATCTGTAGTGGACCGTCTAGGTCAACTTGTGGTGCTGCTACTTGTTCAACGATAGTTTGGAATAGTGGTTCCATGTCTTCGCCAGTTTCGCCTTCTTCTAGGCAAGCCCAACCGTTCAGTGCTGAAGCGTAAACTACTTTGAAGTCTAGCTGTTCGTCAGAAGCACCTAAGTTGTCGAATAGGTCAAATACTTGGTCCATAACCCAGTCAGGACGTGCGCCTGGGCGGTCAATCTTGTTGATTACAACGATTGGCTTAAGGCCGTGTGCGAATGCTTTTTGCGTTACGAAACGAGTTTGAGGCATTGGGCCATCTACTGCGTCAACGATCAGTAGCACAGAGTCGACCATAGACATGATACGCTCTACTTCACCACCGAAGTCCGCGTGTCCCGGAGTATCTACGATGTTGATGCGGTGATCGTTCCAGTCGATTGCTGTGTTCTTAGCAAGGATAGTAATGCCACGCTCTTTCTCGATGTCATTCGAGTCCATTACGCGCTCTTCAGTCTCACCACGAGATTCTAGTGTGCCTGATTGTTGTAGCAGTTTATCAACCAGCGTTGTTTTACCGTGGTCAACGTGCGCGATAATTGCGATATTTCTTAACTTATCAATCTGTGGAGTAGACATGGATTCTCGATTCACTCATAAAAGTAGCCGCACATCACCTCTACAATCAGGGTTAGTGCCACTAGCTTGATTAAAAAAACGGTCAATAATATACCAGATTCTAGCAAAAACCCCAGAAATATGTGATCTGAACCAAAGCCTTTTTATCAGTTAGCGATTCACATTGGCTTAACTTTGACTTAGTACAGTGTTGACTAGCAAAGTCTGTCGGGTTCTAAAACGTCTCGTACGCGAGTAACTCGCCAAAACTCCGGTTAAATAACAAAAGTGGATTGACAATGTCTGCAATTCATTGCTGAATGGTGTTCGCTTTCGTCTCATCTTGGTGCACCGACAAACAAACGCACCAACATGGTGCAAACAAAGATCATTTTGGTGCAAAACTAGAGGCAGGCGAAACAGAACAAAAAGTAAAGCATTGAAATTAATGGAATAATTTTTTTGGCACGCTTTTGGCAACAGATAAATCAGCATCGATTAATGCACTTGTTAGACATTAATCAATGCTGGTTTCAACCGAATCGAGCTAATACCAAATTAATAACACTGGAGGTTATCCAAGATGTCAGTAGAAAACGTACTATCGCTGATCCAAGAGAACGAAGTTAAATTTGTCGACCTACGCTTTACCGATACTAAAGGTAAAGAGCAGCATATCTCTATTCCTTCTCACCAAGTTGACGCAGACTTCTTCGAAGAAGGTAAAATGTTCGACGGCTCTTCAGTAGCTGGTTGGAAAGGCATCAACGAATCTGACATGGTAATGATGCCAGACGCATCATCTGCTGTTCTAGACCCATTCACAGAAGACGCAACGCTAAACATCCGTTGTGACATTCTAGAGCCTGCAACTATGCAAGGCTACGACCGTGACCCACGCTCAATCGCAAAACGTTCTGAAGAGTACATGCGTTCTACAGGTATCGCAGACACAGTTCTAATCGGTCCTGAGCCAGAGTTCTTTCTATTTGACGACGTTAAATTTGCAACTGACATGTCAGGTTCTTTCTTCAAGATCGACGACATCGAAGCAGCATGGAACACAGGTTCTGACGTAGAAGGCGGTAACAAAGGTCACCGTCCAGGCGTTAAAGGCGGTTACTTCCCAGTAGCTCCAGTTGATTCATCTCAAGACATCCGTTCAGCAATGTGTCTAGTAATGGAAGAGATGGGCCTAGTTGTAGAAGCGCACCACCACGAAGTAGCAACTGCGGGTCAAAACGAAATCGCAACTCGCTTCAACACGCTAACAACGAAAGCTGACGAAACTCAAATCTACAAGTACGTTGTACACAACGTTGCTCACGCATTCGGTAAAACAGCGACATTCATGCCTAAGCCACTAGTTGGTGATAACGGTTCTGGTATGCACGTTCACCAATCCCTAGCAAAAGACGGCGTTAACCTGTTTGCTGGTGATAAGTATGGCGGCCTATCTGAAATGGCTCTTTACTACATCGGTGGTGTTATCAAGCACGCTCGCGCCATCAACGCATTTGCTAACCCATCAACTAACTCGTACAAGCGTCTTGTACCAGGCTTTGAAGCACCAGTTATGCTTGCTTACTCTGCACGTAACCGTTCTGCTTCTATCCGTATCCCAGTAGTACCAAGCCCTAAAGCACGTCGTATCGAGCTACGTTTTGGTGACCCAGCAGCGAACCCATACCTATGCTACTCAGCAATGCTAATGGCTGGTCTTGACGGTATTAAGAACAAGATCCACCCAGGCGAAGCTATGGATAAAGATCTATACGACCTACCAGCTGAAGAAGCGGCAGAAATCCCAACTGTGGCTTACTCACTAAAAGAAGCTCTAGAGTGTCTAGACGCTGACCGTGAGTTCCTAACAGCTGGCGGTGTATTCTCTGACGACTTCATCGACTCTTACATCGACCTTAAGTCTCAAGATGTAGAGAAAGTAAACATGACAACTCACCCACTTGAGTTCGAACTGTACTACTCTGTTTAATCTCTGGTAGATAAGCTTTCTTACTGCAATCATGTAAGAATCGCTGACTAAATATTAGGCTCGCCTCGCAGGCGGGCCTTTTTTATCTTCTCCCAACCTCTCCTTCTTCGTAACATGCCTTAGATAATAGACAAAAACCCTCAGAGGCTGTCGAACTAAATACAATAAAATCAATAACAAACTAACGCCAAACGTGAAATCACCTAACGGTAAAAAGAGGCCAACCATATGAAAAACATACTGTTCCTAATCGGGTTAACAGTCGCATTCTCATGCTCAGCTCAAACGATTTATACCTGGGTAGATGAAGATGGCGTACTTCATTTTAGTGATACACCGACAGGCGAAGGCGCTAAGTCTCTTGAGCTTCCAGATGTTCAAGCTTCAGCACCCGCACCTAAATTCGAGCCATCGAAACCCGTTGACGACCAAGCCACCTCAACCCTTCCAAACCAAGAGCAACCAAAAATACAACAGACCGAGCGAGAAGTCCCAGCACCATTAGCTCTTACTATGCTCACTCCCATTCACGACCAAACTATTCGCAGTAATCGTGGCTTCCTCTCAATTCAAATCGAACTCAACCGTAAACTAGGCATTGGTGAACAGCTGCAATTGATGCTCGACGGGCGACGTTATGGCGCACCACAAACCCAGCCTAACTGGCAGTTGAAAGATATCGATCGCGGCACTCACACCATTGCAATTCAAGCACATAGAAGCGGCAAGCTTATTGCATCTACTAGTCCAGTCACCGTGTATTTACATCGAGCGACGATCAAGTAGGCTAATGGGTTAAAAGAGACTGAATAACATCAACTTTTACCTTTTCTCAGCAGCTTTTCGCGACTTTTATGAATTATCTTTAGCTTCTGATTGATATGCGCCATACTTGAACTTAGCTACGCACCAATTTGGTGCAGTGAGAAAAAACACCAGTTCAAGGACGAAACAGTGAATCGATCAGCCAAATGCGACAGCATAGATACACACCACCTTTCCAACGCCATTCTCGATAATATGGTGACATCGACATTGATGCTCGATGAACAGTTATACGTGCGATACGCCAACTCGGCAGCTGAACAACTCTTTTCACAAAGTGCGAGACGCATTGTTGATCACCCACTGAGTCAACTTATCCAACACGCTTCGCTCGACCTAGCACTGCTTACTCAGCCTCTGCAAAGCGGCCAGAGCATTACCGACAGTGACGTGACCTTTGTTGTCGATAACCGCCCGCTGATGCTTGAAGTGACGGTAAGCCCTATCACCTGGCAGCGCGAGACCCTATTGCTCGTTGAGATGCGCAAGATCGACCAACAAAGGCGCCTCAGCCAAGAGTTAAACCAACATGCACAACAACAAGCAGCGAAACTGTTAGTGCGTGGCTTGGCGCATGAAATCAAGAATCCATTGGGTGGCTTAAGAGGGGCGGCACAACTGCTTGGAAAGATGCTTCCCGATCAATCACTGAATGAATACACCCAGATCATTATTGAGCAGGCCGATCGCTTACGTGCCTTAGTCGACCGTCTGCTTGGTCCGCAAAAGCCGGGAACCAAGTCAGAAGAAAATCTCCATCAGATACTCGAAAAAGTCAGGCAGTTAGTCGAGCTCGAATCTGGCTCAACATTAGCTATCGAACGAGATTACGATCCTAGTCTGCCACCGATAGTGATGGACTCAGCCCAGGTTGAACAAGCGATGCTCAATATCGTGAGCAATGCGGCACAGATTTTAAAGGAGCAGGATTTAGGCAAGATCACCATTCGCACCAGAACGGTGCATCAAGCCAACATTCATGGTCAGCGGCACAAACTCGCAGCTCGTATTGAGATCAGCGATAACGGCCCGGGCATCCCCGATGAATTAAAAGACACCCTGTTCTACCCCATGGTCAGTGGGCGTGAGGGCGGTACAGGATTGGGACTATCGATATCTCAAAACCTCATCGACCAGCACAACGGAAAAATCGATGTTGAGAGCTGGCCGGGGAACACAACATTTACGATTTACTTGCCCATTTAAACGAAGCTTCACCTCTCGATAGAGAAACCAAGCTTCAGGCAAGGAACGAATACAGAACAATAAAAACAATGATTATCACAATAGATTTGGCTGCAAAGGAATTGAATTATGAGTAAGGGATACGTTTGGGTCGTGGATGACGACAGCTCTATCCGCTGGGTAGTAGAAAAGACACTTTCATCGGCTGATATAAAGTGTGAAACATTTGCTGATGCAGAGAGCGTACTGCTTGCACTTGAACGCGAAACACCTGATGTATTGGTGTCAGATATCCGCATGCCCGGCATTGACGGTATTGAGCTATTGCATCAAGTGCATCAACGCTCTCCCGATCTACCGGTGATTATCATGACGGCGCACTCCGACTTAGATGCCGCGGTGAATGCTTATCAAAAAGGTGCCTTTGAATATCTGCCTAAGCCATTTGATATCGATGAGACACTTACCCTCGTAGAGCGAGCGATCGCTCACAGCCAAGAACAAAAGCGCGAACAAGCTAACGAAGCTTCTGAAGAGACCAACGCCCCTGAAATTATTGGTGAAGCACCAGCAATGCAGGAAGTATTTCGTGCCATCGGCCGTTTGTCTCGCTCATCGATATCGGTATTGATTAACGGGGAATCGGGGACCGGTAAAGAGCTGGTTGCTCATGCTTTACACCGCCACAGCCCAAGAGCAAAGAAGCCATTCATTGCCCTCAATATGGCGGCAATACCGAAAGACCTCATCGAATCCGAACTGTTTGGTCACGAGAAAGGTGCCTTTACTGGCGCTAACAGCGTTCGCCAAGGACGCTTTGAACAAGCCAACGGTGGCACCCTATTTCTAGATGAAATCGGTGACATGCCACTCGATATTCAAACTCGTTTGTTGCGTGTACTTTCTGATGGTCAGTTCTATCGTGTCGGCGGTCACTCTGCAGTTAAGGTGGACGTTCGTATCGTCGCCGCTACCCACCAAGATCTTGAGCGATTAGTGCATGAAGGCGATTTCCGTGAAGATTTGTTCCACCGACTCAACGTTATTCGGATTCACATTCCTGCCCTACGTGAACGTAAACAAGATATCGAAAAGCTGACTCATCATTTCCTAACCTCAGCGGCTGAAGAACTGGGTGTGGAAGTGAAAACACTGCACCCAGAAACCATAATCAAGCTGAACCAGCTAAATTGGCCAGGTAACGTGCGTCAACTAGAGAACATCTGTCGTTGGTTGACCGTGATGGCGAGCAGTAGTGAAATCCTTCCTTCAGACCTACCACCGGAGCTATTGGAAGAAAAAACGATCGCATCATCAGGTACTGGAGATAACTGGCAGCAGCTGCTTGCTGATTGGGCAAAATGTGCGCTTGATTCAGGAGAAAAAGAGCTGCTCACTTATGCTCTTCCGGAGTTTGAACGTATACTGCTAGAGGCTGCACTCAACCATACGAATGGTCACAAGCAGGACGCAGCCAAGGTTTTGGGCTGGGGAAGAAACACCCTAACTCGCAAGCTCAAAGAACTGTACTAGGCCTCTAACAATACAAAAATGCCAGCATAATGCTGGCATTTTTTTCTGTTTTGATTCTCAAGCGAGTGATTAGATAACGCGAGAGAACTGCTGTTGGCGAGCCTTAGCACGCAAGTATTTATCGAAACACATACAGATGTTACGAATCAGCAGACGACCACGAAGCGTTACGCGGATTTCTTTGTCGTCTACTTCAACCAAGTCATCATTAATGAAGGTTTGCAGAAGCTCTAAGTCTTCTTTGAAGTAACGATTAAAATCAACAGCGAACTCAGATTCGATCATCTTCTTATCGAGTTTGAAATTACAAATAAGCTGCTTAATCACTTCTCGACGTAGTAAATCGTCGTTATCTAGTGCTACACCTTTCCAAAGCGCATGGCGAAGGTCATTCACTTGAGCGTAGTATTTCTTAAGTTCTTTTTGGTTTTGCGCGTAAGAGTCCCCCACCATAGAGATAGCCGACACACCAAAGCCTACTAGGTCACACTCTCCCTGAGTCGTGTAGCCTTGGAAATTACGGTGCAGAACACCCTCACGCTGAGCCACTGCTAGTTCATCTTCTGGAAGCGCGAAGTGATCCATACCAATGAACTGGTAACCTGCTCCCGTTAGAGTCTCGATGGTATCTTGCAAGATAGCCATCTTCTCTTCAGCTTTTGGTAGGTCTTCATCTTTAATCTTACGCTGCGCCGCAAACAGTTGTGGCATGTGAGCGTAGTTAAATACCGATAGACGACCAGGTTTCATCTCAAGTACTTGCTTCAGCGTTTCAGCGAATAACGCTTGAGTCTGCTTAGGCAAGCCGTAAATCAAATCTAGGTTAGTTGAACGGAAGCCAAGCTCTTTAGCACGCTGAACCATAGCTACGATGAACTCTTCATCTTGCTCGCGGTTCACCAGCTTTTGCACTTCTTTATTGAAATCTTGAACACCGATACTCAGGCGGTTGAAGCCTTCATTACGTAGGTGATCCAGTACATCGAGTTCAATCTCACGTGGGTCAACCTCGATGCTGATCTCAGCGTCAGCAGTGAAGTTAAACTCATCACGTAGGATCATCATTAGACGAGTGATTTGAGCTTTGCTTAGGAAAGTTGGCGTACCACCACCGAAGTGCAATTGAGTCACTTCACGGCCATTCAATAAAGAGGCACGTTGGCGGATTTCATGTTCAATCACATCTAGGTACTCGTCCGCTTTGTGCGAGTGACGAGTAATCACCTTGTTACAACCACAGTAGTAACAAAGCTTATGGCAGAACGGGATATGCACGTAAAGCGACAGCGGACGCTCTGGATATTGCGTACACGCCATGTCGTAATCAGAGACGGTAAACGCTTCATGGAACTCCAACGCAGTTGGGTATGAAGTATAACGAGGTCCCGAATAGTTGTATTTGTTTAAGATTTCTTGGTCCCAAACGATTTGCTGATTCGTTATTACTGGCTTGCTCGACATAGCGGTACTTCCAATTTAGATCCGCGAGAACCTAGGCTCTCTCAAATCAATTTACATACATTAAAATATAGACGCGTTATTTTGCCACACGACTTGTAAGGACGTTTGACGGCTAATCGCTTTTTGAACACCAATGCTCAAAATTGATAGCTTGATCACTAACCGACTTAGAGGATGTAAGATAACACAAAGGTGAGAGGGCTTATTTGATATGACACCACACCACATAAGCCCTTTTTATTAGATCATCTGAATGTTGATTTGGTTATTAAGAGGTTTTACTTTCTTCTGTAACTGCTTCAACTCCTCAATGATGGATTCGTTCAAGCGCGACTCTGCTTTTTGTCGAGTCAGGTTCTGCTTCATACGCTCTCGCTTCGGAAGATTTTGTCGTTCTTCGCCACGCGCCATGTCCTTAACCACATGATACAACTCCGAGGTCGCAGGGTATTCGGCGTCGAAATCGACACGTTCATCGCCCTGAACAAAGTCCATGATGTTGTACACGCGTATACTAATCTCTGACAAATCACACTGACCTTGAATGCCGGCAAGGCATAGGGTATTAACGTTGTCGAAGATGTTCGCGTTACGCTTCTCGATAGCTAGAGCTTGATGCTGCTTTTGCAACTCCGTCTGCTTCTTCACTTGAAGTAGAAGGTAACCTGCATAAGAGCCCAAGCCGAGAATAATAATTCCACCAGCAATTGCTAATAAGGTTACGTTCATTGGCTATTAACCCTTAAAGCTGTCTAAGTCGATATCTTCGAATTGAGATAGCAGGTCTTCATCAGAGTTTGCTTTCTTATTCGATGCTACCGGTGTTTCTTCGAAGAACTCTTCTTCATCATCTTCTGGCTCTAGTAGACCCAAACGGCCCATTAGGTGTTCGATGCGATCAAGCTTCTCATCAACGAACTTCTGTAGACCTGCACCTAGGTTTTCACCGTTTTCGAGACGGTCTAGCAGCGTGTTCAGTTGTGGATCATTCTCAAGCATCTCTAACTCTTGCTCGTTAGATAGCTTGCGCTCTTGCTTAGTTAGTTTCTTCACTGGTTCAACGATCAGTGGGATTTTTTTCTTGCTGCCTAAACGAGGGTCGCGAGCTTGTGCTGCTTTACGCTGTTTCGCATCGCTACCATCTGAGTGGCGGCTGCCCGATTTTAGGCCTTTACGCTTCTTCAGACGCTTGCGTTCACGACCTTCAACGTCAGATTCGCTACGGTTACGAGTAACGATAACTTCAGGAGCACCATATGCCCCCGGCTTTCTAGATTTTTTACTACGGCTCATTACTGGGTCTTCCTCAGTAAAATTACATCATTTCCAATAAATTCGAGTTCGAGCTTATCCCGCTCTGCCAAAAACTGGAATGTTTGACGACTAAAGAAGACGACATGTGTCGGGTCATTCTTATAGTGCCAACCAGCAAACGCGTCCACGTCTATTACTAGCTTGGTCATCAGACCAATCCAGCCCTTGGGCTTAACTAAATTCAACCATTGCTGCCACACCTTATCTGGGTGGTAAAGATGCTCTATCACCTCGGTGGCAGTCATAAAGTCATACGTTTTATCCAGCACAGAAGTTTCTGGGTGGTAGTAAATATCGTATAACTCCATGGTGTGTCCGGATTCTTCTAACATAATAGATAGCGTAGGGCCCGGGCCACAACCAAAATCCAACCCGTGTGAGTTAGATGAAATTTTGTCTGTTAATGGATCCGCGATACGAGATAAAAAACGGCGATAGCCAGCATCACTAGGATCGTTCTCATGGAGATCATAGTGCGCTTTCTCTTCGTTTGCTTCTAACCTTTGATCTGGTTTTACAAATACCAGCTCACATTGCTGACACTGCAGATAGGCTCTGCGTTTGTCTTCAAAATAGTGATTCACGCCTTGGTGATGGCATAAGGGACAAGTATACATAGCACATCCTTAAACAGGGATGCGAAACATACCAGAAACTGCGTTTATAGTGGAGAGGTATTGGGTGTTTTTTCATCAAATCAATAAAAAAAGCGATAGGAAAACCTATCGCTCTCTAAATCTGCCTATTTCGGCTAAAATTTGCATACTCAACTTGGTACACAAATCTCCATTTGTTATTGGTGCTTTCCATGCCAAATTTGTTTGTTGTTCATCGTCCTGATGAGTTTTGGCTGTCCTTTTCTAACACCTTGTTACTGGGCTGTCCTAGCCTGATCCGTTTCTGTCTATACCGTTAGACGAGATGATCATCCGTATCTAAGTCAGCTCCTAGCTGATGGCGGTTACTTTACCGTGTTACAAAAAGACTACAATAGTGCGACTTCACACTTTCGCACACAAATTGATCACTCATAGACAAATTAGACATAAAAAGACAAAGTATCATTAATATCTATTAAATAATGCTTAAAAAAGAAAACGCCCCAATCATTTCTGATCGGGGCCTCTTCTTCCACCACGCTCGAACGTACATTTCTTCACTCTGGCTAAGAGCGAGAAACCGACAAATTAGTGTAGACCACCAACGTACTTCGATAAGGTATCAATTTCTGCGTCTGTTAACTTTTTAGCGACATCACGCATCATCGCATTCATGTCGTTATTACGGCTACCATCACGGAATTTTTCAAGTTGAGCCTTGATGTATTCTGCGTGTTGGCCTGAAATTTTAGGGAAGCCTGACAGCTCGGTGCCGTTACCACGAGGGCCGTGACAAGCGATACACGCTGTAAGGCCGCGCTCTGCGTTGCCCGCTGTGTATAAGGTTTTACCTTCTTTAACTACGTTCTCAGGAGTAGAGTTGTTAGAGATTGGGAGAGATGCGTAGTATGCCGCTAGGTCAGCCATGTCTTGTTCAGACAGAGGCATCGCCATTGCACCCATTACAGGCTCATAACGACCTTGCTTACCACCACTCGTCATACCTAGCTTGAGCTCTTTTAGCTGCTTCTCTAGGTACTTCTCATGTTGACCAGCCAACTTAGGGTACTGAGTGATCAGACTGTTGCCGTCAGCACCGTGGCAGGCAACACATGTTTGTGATTTGGCTTTACCAGCTTCAATACTACCTTGAGCCCATACTGAGCAGCTGGCTAAAAGACTCAAAATTAGCGCTAATTTCTTCATGACATTCCATTATAATTATCAAGCTTCCAGTACCACTCTATGTTGCCACTCATGGTACAATAGGCGACCTTATGCCGAGCACGGTTATTTTACACAAATTCACAAAAAAGTAATCAATCGACTACACAAAGTCGAGATGGAGTTAACAGTGAGCGTAAAAATTCATTATCAAAACACGCATTTCATTACCAGTGCACCTGATATTCGTCACTTACCAGAAGACGAAGGGATCGAAATTGCGTTTGCAGGACGCTCCAATGCTGGTAAATCTAGCGCGTTAAATCGCGTTACCAACCAAAAAAGCTTGGCGAAAACCAGTAAAACACCTGGTCGTACTCAGCTTATTAACCTATTTAGGGTAACGGACGGTTGTCATATCGTCGATTTACCTGGGTATGGTTTTGCTCAAGTACCGCTTGAGATGAAGAAAAAGTGGCAGAAGTCGCTAGGTGAATACCTTCAAAAACGTGAATCGTTGAAAGGTTTGGTTGTATTGATGGACATTCGTCACCCAATGAAAGACCTAGACCAGCAAATGATTTTCTGGGCCATTGATAGCCGTATTCCAGTACAAGTGCTGCTAACTAAAGCCGACAAGCTGAAGCAAGGTGCACGTAAAGCACAACTGCTGAAGATTCGGAAAGATGCGCAATCTTTCGGTGGTGATGTCGCTGTTGATGTTTTCTCTTCACTGAAAGGCATTGGTGTTGACCAACTGCGTAACAAGATGGATGAATGGTTCGCGCCAGCGCTTGCTGATCAACTCATTGACGAACTAGAAAACGAAGAACACAACGATTCAGAGTAGTCTCTATTTATAGGGAACACATAGCGAATCGATCACGATTCCAAGAGATCGCACCTTATCAATACCCTGCCTTATATAGGTGGGGTATTTTTTTGTCTATAAATTAGCGGTTTAAACTCAAAAACCGAGAATAGAAAGTAAGATAAACTCGTTATAAACAGCAGAAGTGAACCATACTAAAAGACAAACTTTTATAAACAGTACAATGAGAAAGGAACACTCTTGTGGAAAATGCCCCTAATCGTAATAGCGCTGATAATGGTTTCATTTTCAGGACTCGCCTCTGAAAAGAAGCAACGGAAACGCCACTGATCAACGTTGATATGACTTTAGACCTTGATGGCATGGAGAGGTATGCTCAAGATGCGAGCCAGTCTCTGTAGGTGATATCTCAGTCACTGCAAGCCATCGGCAAGAACCCTAACCTTAGTGACGATCAACAACTGGCGCTTAATCAAACGGTTGAAAGCATTAACAAACTCGCCGACACCACCAAAACCTCGCTCAAGCAACAGCCACAAGCCTTAGACCAACATTCACCCACTCAATACACCGATAAAAAAGACGCGAGCGATCAATCCTTTATCGGCACTTTGTAAAATAAAAGTTATTTCAAATGATAAAACAATCATTTTATGTGTGGATTTAAATTACTAGTTGCTGATTGAATTCCAAATTCACAATGAATGGAAGAGATAAAGAAGGCACTTAAAAAGCGTAACAAAAGCACTAGAAATGGAGTGTTTTTCAGGGGAATTGTAGGTTGGAAATATTTTTCTTTCGCACAAGAAAAAATGCCCCAGTCAAATACTGACTGGGGCGGCTGAATCAGCCTAATCCAATAACGTGAAACAAAAGGTCTGAAAGATAGAACATCTTACCTCTGTACCCTACGAGATTTAATGTACAACAATTGCTCAGAAATGAAAACAATTTTTGTAGTTTTTTTTCATGAATGTTTTATTAAAACACTTAAACCCTTTGCGTGATTGAACTTTATTTTAGACAAAAAAAAGCCAGTGTTTGTGCACTGGCTCATACTAATTTGTTCAATAAGGTCAAAAACTGCTTAGTGGGCTTGATCCCAGTTGTCACCGTGACCAGCTTCCGCAACAAGCGGTACATCTAGGTCAGCAGCAGATTCCATCAATTCTTGTACTTTACTTTCAATTTCGGCTAAAGATGACTCTTCCACTTCAAATACCAATTCATCGTGTACTTGCATCAATAGCTTAACTCGGCCGTCACCTTCCGCTTGAATCCATTCATCAACCAATAGCATGGCTTTCTTAATAATGTCTGCCGCTGTACCTTGCATTGGTGCGTTGATCGCTGCACGTTCAGCGGCCTTACGACGCATACCATTACGCGACTGGATTTCAGGCAGGTGCAGACGACGACCGTAAATGGTTTCAACGAAACCCTGCTCTGAAGCAGCACTACGCGTGTCTTCCATGTACTGCATCACACCAGGGTAGCGCTCGAAGTAAGTATCCATGTAGTGCTGTGCTTCACCTCGAGGAATACCAAGCTGCTTAGCCAAGCCAAAGGCACTCATGCCGTATATAAGGCCGAAGTTAACCGCTTTAGCACGACGACGTTGCTCAGAAGTCACATCCTCAATATTAACTCCAATGATCTCAGCTGCCGTTGCCGCGTGGATATCTTTACCTTGTTGGAAAGCTTCTAGTAGCGCTTTATCACCCGATAGGTGCGCCATAATACGCAATTCAATTTGAGAGTAATCGACTGCTAGAATCTTCCAACCATGCTGTGCAACGAATGCTTGGCGGATACGACGGCCTTCTTCATTACGAATTGGGATGTTCTGTAGGTTTGGATCCGTCGAAGACAAACGACCAGTCGCCGTTACCGCTTGATGATACGAGGTATGAACACGACCCGTTTCTGCATTAATCATCTTCGGCAGCTTATCGGTGTAAGTAGACTTCAGTTTCGCAAGACCACGATACTCAATGATCAATTTAGGTAGCGGGTAATCTAGCGCCAGTTCCTGTAGTACTTCTTCATTAGTTGAAGGCGAACCAGATGGCGTTTTCTTGATAACAGGCAGGCCCATTTTCTCGAACAGAATCGCTTGCAGCTGTTTCGGCGAGTTCATGTTGAACTCTTGCTCTGCAATCTCGTAAGCTTTTTGCTCTAACTCATCAAGACGAACCGCAATCTCTTGTGACTGTGCACCTAGCAACATGTCATCGACGAATACACCGGTACGTTCAATGCGAGACATGACTGGAATCAGCGGTACTTCGATCTCTTCATAAATCGCTTTTAGCTTTTCGTCTTGCTCGATATTTTCCATTAGGCGGTTATGCAGACGCAGTGTTACGTCAGCATCTTCAGCCGCATATGGAGACGCTTCACCCAGCTCGATCTGGTTGAACGTCAGTTGTTTCTTACCTTTACCCGCAATCTGCTCAAACGAGATGCAGCTATGTTGTAGGAAACGCAACGCCAAACTGTCCATATCATGCTTACCGCCAACGCTATTGAAAACGTAAGACGCTAGCATGGTGTCATGCTTGATGCCTTTCATCTCAATACCGTAACGCGCTAAAACGCTCATATCGTACTTGAGGTTTTGACCCACTTTAGCTTGTGCATCATCTTCAAGAATCGGCTTAAGCTGCTCTAGTACCCAATCGCGATCCAGCTGTTGTGGGGCGTCTAGGTAATCATGAGCAACTGGTACGTAAGCGGCAACACCTTCTTCAGTTGCGAACGATAGGCCAACCAGGTTAGCCACCATATAATCTAGGCTGTCTGTCTCGGTGTCAAAAGCAAACACCTCGGCCGCTTTCAACTTCTCTAGCCAAGCGTTGAAAGTCTCTTCATCAAGAATGGTTTCGTATTTGCTACGATCAATCGTCACTGCTGAAGTGTTCATCTCAACGGTTGAGGTTGCCGATGTGCCACTGCTGCGTACGGCTCCAGACTTCTCATCAGCTTCAACGACACCAGTACCGCCCTCAAGAAGCTCATTCAGCCAAGACTTGAAGACTAATTGACCATATAGCTTAATCAGCTCATCGGTATTTGGTTGCGTTTTTACGAGTGATTCTGGTGTCTCTTCAAGCTCAACATCCAGCTTAATCGTCGCCAGTTGGTAAGACATTTCAGCGTTATCTTTATTGTCGATAAGCTTCTTAGCCATCGTCTTAGAGCCACGGAAACCAAGCGCAGCAATATCATCTAGGTTTTGGTACAACTTCTCGATGCTACCAATACCTTGCAGTAGAGCTGTTGCTGTTTTGTCACCAACGCCTGGAACACCAGGTATGTTATCCACTTTATCGCCCATCAAAGCAAGGTAGTCGATGATAAGCTCAGGTGGGATGCCAAACTTTTCGATAACACCTTCGCGATCCATCACCACGTTGGTCATGGTGTTGATCAAAGTAACGTTGTCATCAACCAGTTGGGCCATATCTTTATCGCCAGTACTGATCAAAACCGGCATGCCCGCTTTAGATGCTTGAGAAGCCAGTGTACCGATCACGTCATCCGCTTCAACGCCTGGGATAGAGATAAGTGGCAGACCCATTGCACGAATCACATTGTGCAAAGGTTCGATCTGGCAACGCAGATCATCCGGCATAGGTGGACGATTAGCCTTGTACTCTGGGTACATGTCATCACGGAACGTCTTTCCTTTCGCATCAAAAATAACCGCAATACGATCAGAAGCAAATTGACGCATCATGCTGCGCAGCATGTTAACTACACCGTAAACCGCGTTAGTCGGGATATCACCATTGCTCATGGTGCCAGGGTAAGCATGAAACGCGCGATATAAGTAAGAAGAGCCATCGATCAGAATCAATGGATTATCAGGAATACGAGCCATAATGTTTGTGTATCCAGTAAGTACAGAAATTATCTGTTAAGAATGCCACGTCTGTTGGTTGGATTCCACGTTGTCGATCCGTATCCGTTCACTCGGTTGTGTTCGATATAATCAATTTGTTGTTATTTTTTGTTCTTAGACACAGGTGTTCTGTGGATAACTCTGTTTATATTATTTATCCACCCTGTTGAGAACTAAGGCGGACAAAGCAAAAAACAAAAGTAAATTGTTGAAAATAAAGCAAAAAATTACAGATCGAACAGATGATCAACGATCTTTTTAAGATCTTGCGTTGTGGAAAAGAATGCTGATGGCGTTTTATTCATAAAAATACGGGCCACTAAATATGCATCCTGTTGAAATGGTAGACATAAAAAAAGCGACACCCGAAGATGTCGCCTAGCAAAAACCGGTAAAGCCATTCAAATTGAATACCACAGCTTTACCTAAAAGCTATAAATTACACTGGAAGCAATGTGAGCAATGTCGTGTCAAAAAGAACTTAGTACAAGTTCGCGAGAATTCTGTTGGGTAACCAAGTTGATACTTGATTACTTAACATCCTTGTGAACATTTCCTCATTCCCTAAGACAGGATTAATAATAATGATTCTCATTTGATAGTCAACCATTAAATGATAATAAATCTCATTTAATTTTAGTTGACTGATTAATGCCACGACTTCAACACGTTGATTGAACAGATAACTGTTTTACGAAGTGGATGCGATGTTCTCGAATATTCTCTTTTTCTTCCAGTTTTTCGATTTGGTAACCATTTCTCAATAGCAGACGTAGCATGGCAGGAAACTGATTACGCGATTTCACTTTGAGTTGTTGGTAGCCTTGCTGTTTCACCCACTGCTCTTGAACATCTAATGTAGCCTGTGCGACGCCTTTGTTTCTCGCGAGCGGCGATACGCCACCAAACCAACTGTAAAAAGTGTTCGGTTCCAATTCATAGCCGATTTTAAAACCTAGTAGCACACCCGCTTCTTCCGCGACTAAAATCAAACCCTTCTTGCCTGATAAGCGCTGCGCAAGGGAGGCCACACTCTCTTTTTGAGCAAACTCGTTAATCTGCTCAACAACCGAAACCACTTCGTCCAGCGAGCCTTCACGTATGATGACTGACATACTTTCCCCCCTCATAAACGAAAGGGTTGGCACCACGGCCAACCCTTTAAATAATCTTATAGCTTAACCTAAAGTCGTTACTTTTCTCTTAGATGCTCAGCGGCCTTTGCATTGTCTTCAGCTAGCCACTCAGCGACATCTTTAGCGAAGTAAGTTAGGATGCCATCCGCACCAGCACGCTTAAAGCACAGTAGTGATTCCATAACTGTATCGCGCTCTTTCAGCCAGCCGTTTTGAATCGCCGCTTTATGCATCGCGTATTCGCCAGACACTTGGTATGCATACGTAGGAGCTTGCAGCTCATGCTTGACACGGCGCACGATATCTAGGTAAGGCATGCCTGGTTTCACCATCACCATGTCCGCACCTTCGTTAAGATCCATAGCGACTTCGTGAATGGCTTCATCACTGTTTGCAGGATCCATCTGGTAGTTCTTCTTGTTACCACCTTTCAGGTTAGATGCACTGCCGACAGCATCACGGAATGGACCGTAGTAGCACGACGCATATTTCGCAGAGTACGCCATGATTTGAGTGTGAATATGCCCCGCTTCTTCTAGCGCTTCACGAATCTTACCAATACGACCATCCATCATATCCGATGGGGCAACCACGTCAGCACCCGCTTCAGCATGAGACAGTGCCTGTTTGATCAACACTTCTGTTGTCTCATCATTCATCACGTAGCCATCTTCATCGATGATGCCATCTTGGCCATGTGTGGTGAACGGGTCGAGTGCGACATCTGTGATAATACCAATGTTCGGCACATGTTCTTTTAGTGAACGTACAGCACGCTGAACCAAACCTTCAGAGTTATGGGCTTCAGCTGCGCATAAACTTTTAGCATCTTGGTTCACGACTGGGAATAGAGCAATCGCAGGAACCCCCAATTTAGAAAGGTAATCCGCTTCCTCAAGCATAAGGTCGATCGACAGGCGTTCAACACCCGGCATAGACTCTACACGCTCGCGGCGGTCTTTACCCATTAGGATAAACATTGGGTAGATTAGATCATCTACAGACAATTGATTTTCTGCCATTAGGCGACGGCTAAAGTCGTGCTTACGCATACGGCGCATACGGCGACCTGGGAATTGACCTTGAATTGAAACAGACACTAGATTCTCCTTGCCTAGTCTAAGTACCGGAATACTTAGATATGAAAAGTGCTAAATACAGGCAAAAGCATATCACTGATGGCTCAGGACGCTAACAGTAAAATATAAAACCCACTCAAAAAAGGGAGAAATGGCAAAAAATGACCTTCTCCTCACACTGCCGTATACTCATGACAACTCAGTAAAGACCGTATTCAGGACAAAACAATGATCGACACCCATGCTCATATTTACGCTAGCGAATTCGATGAAGACCGCGAACAGGTAGTGCAGCGCGCACTGGCTCAAGGTATTGATACGATTCTACTACCAAACATCGACCTAGAATCTATCGAGCCAATGCTAGCAACGGAAGCTCAATTTCCGGAAGTATGTCGTTCAATGATGGGCTTACACCCTTGTTATGTTGATGGAAATATTGAAGAAACGCTAAAGACCATTCGCGCTTGGTTCGATAAACGCGACTTTATCGCGGTGGGTGAAATTGGTATCGACCTCTACTGGGACAAAACTTTTAAAGCCGAACAAGAGATGGCCTTCGTTACTCAACTGCAGTGGGCAAAAGAACTCGACCTGCCGGTGGTAATCCACACTCGAGATTCAATAGAAGAGACCCTGACTCTACTAAAACAAGAGCAAGATGGCAGCTTACATGGTGTATTTCACTGCTTTGGCAGCAGCCTAGAAGAAGCTCAAGCGATCAACTCACTCGGTTTCCATCTTGGTTTAGGGGGTGTTTCGACCTTTAAGAATTCAGGTATGGATAAGGTGATCCCACACCTAGATATGGACTACGTTATCTTAGAAACGGACTGCCCTTATCTAGCGCCAGCGCCAAACCGTGGTAAACGCAATGAACCAGCGTACACAGAGCTAGTCGCCAAGCGTATTGCAGACCTACGATGCATCACTCTAGAAGAAGTTGAAAAGATCACAACAGCTAACGCTAAATCATTGTTTAATTTATAAATAATTTGAATAACCAATTTTTATTGTTTTCAATAAAATTTATTTGTTAATAGTAAGTTATGTGTATATTATCAACCGTCTGCATATAGAGGTAGTTAATAATGTGTGACCACTCACAATACTTACAACGTCAGCATCGAACTCTATGGCATAAAATCTTGGGCATTAAAGAGCTCTATATATGCCAGAACTGTGGTTATCAGTTGAAAATTCGATAACGAAGAAGAATAAAAAGCGGCCTAGGGCCGCTTTTTATTATAAGATTTTTACTGAAGAGAGCTGGCTTACGATTCAGCTTCTTCCTCTTCATCGCCATCTGACTTGCGCACATAGAAGCGAGCGAAGAACAAACCGATCTCAAACAGGATACACATTGGAATCGCCAACAGTGTTTGAGAAATCATGTCTGGCGGTGTCAGCATCATACCGATAATAAAAGCACCCACGACAATGTAAGGGCGCTTCTCAGCTAACGCTTTAGGTGTCGTTGCACCTGTCCAACACAACAAGATGATCGCCACTGGTACTTCAAAGGCAATGCCAAAAGCAAAGAACAATGCGAGTACAAAATCAAGATAACTCGATATGTCCGTCGCAAACTCTACCTGCCCTAACGAGATAGCCGTAAAGAAGCTGAATACCAATGGGAATACCACGAAGTAAGCAAACGCCACACCACAGTAAAACAGCAGAGAACTTGAAGCCAAAAGTGGCATGATCAAGCGCTTCTCATGCTTGTACAAACCCGGAGCCACAAAAGCCCACACCTGATACAAAATAAACGGTACCGCGGCAAACACAGCGGAGATTAACGTTAACTTTAAAGGTGTGAAAAATGGCGATGCAACATCGGTTGCGATCATCGTCGCCCCTTCAGGTAGACGATCTACCAAAGGTGCGGATACGAATTCATAAATATCATTAGCAAAATAAATTAGCCCGATAAACACCACTAGAACGGCGAGAATCGATCGTAGTAGTCGATTACGTAGTTCTAGAAGATGGCTAATTAAAGGCTGTGTCTGCTCAGTCGAAGACATTTCAAACCTCTTAAACAGGAAGATCGAAAAGGAGTCGCGTATATCTGGCGACCCCTCCTTGCGAGACTATTCGGCTTTTTTATCTGACGGTGCTGAAGCTTCACTGTTTACCTGAATGGTTTCAGATTCGACAGTTTCCGTGACACTAGGTGTAGTCTCACTCGGCTTATCAGACTCAGGCTTAGCGTATGGACGTTGAACTTCAGCAGCGGCCTGCTTGAGCTCATCGACTGACGCTTTAAGGTCTGGAGATAAATCTTCCATACCCATTTGTTCCGCCTTGCGTAGATTTTCTTGTAGCTCTTGCACCTTAAGCTCGTGAGAAAGTTCATCTTTCACACTGTTTGCCATACTTTTCGCCGCACCCACAAATTTGGATACACTGCGAATTGCCACAGGCAAACGCTCAGGCCCTAGAACCACTAACCCAACGACAGATATTAATACCAGTTCCCAAAAACCGATATCAAACACGATTTACGCCTGCTCTTTGTCTTTCTTTGTTTCAGCAGTCGCTTCTGTCTTCTGCTGTTCAATATTCTTTGGTTCGAAGTCTGCGTCTTTCTTATCTGCAGGCTTTTCATCATCGCTCATTGCTTTCTTGAAGCCTTTAACCGCTGAACCTAAGTCACCGCCCATACCGCGCAGTTTCTTTGTTCCGAATAGCAAAATTACAATTACAGCAATGATTAGAAGTTGCCAAATACTGATACCACCCATTGTCATTGTCCTCGTGTCTGTCTACACAAAAAAATATAAAGAGAGTCTACTGTCTAACGACGGTAAGCTCGCCAACTAAGCAGCCAAAATATGACACCTGCGATGCCACAGCCCATAGATAGCTGCTCATAAGGGCTTGAAACTAATATTGCGGAGCATACGACTAAAGTTGCTCCAACGCCAAACAAAAACTTTCCAGTTGCTTGCTGACGCTTACTCTCTCGGTAACCTTGATAAAGCAGATCCATTCTGTGGTTCATCGCTTTACCTTGGCGCAAGCTGTCATAAAGTAATTCAGGCAGCTCTGGCAGTTTTTCTGCCCAGAATGGCGCGCGCTCTTTGACTGCGTTAATCACAGCTTGCGGCCCTACCTGATTCATCATCCAGGTTTCGAGGAAAGGCTTTGCGGTTTCCCACAAATCGAGTTGTGGATACAACTGACGACCTAACCCTTCAACATACAACAAGGTCTTTTGCAGCAGTACCAACTGAGGCTGAACCTCCATGTTGAAACGCCTTGCTGTATTAAATAAGTTTAGCAACACATGGCCAAATGAGATCTCACCCAGTGGCTTGGCAAAGATCGGTTCACACACCATGCGGATCGCGAACTCGAAGTCATTAACGTTGGTATCATGCGGTACCCAACCCGAATCAACGTGCAGTTCTGCAACTTTACGGTAATCTCGGTTGAAGAAAGCCAGCAGGTTTTCCGCTAAATAACGTTTATCTTCGCTGCTTAACGTGCCGACAATGCCACAATCGAGACCAATCCATTGAGGATTATCTGGGTTATCTGGGTTAACGAATACGTTGCCCGGGTGCATGTCTGCATGGAAAAAACTATCTCGGAATACTTGGGTGAAGAATACCGTCACACCACGTTCCGACAGCAATTTCATATTGGTGCCGTTGGCTTTCAAAGTCCCTACATCCGACACTTGAATACCATAAATACGCTCTGACACCATCAAGGTTTCGCTGCTTAAATCAGGAATCACCTCTGGAACGTATAACTCTTCACTGCCTTCAAAATTACGACGCAGTTGAATGGCATTTGCAGCCTCTCGGCGTAGGTCCAATTCATCAATTAAGGTTTTTTCGTACTCGTGAACCACCTCAACCGGTCTTAAACGACGTGCTTCAGGAAGCGACTTAGCGACTATACTCGCCATTCGATGCATCAGTTTTAGATCTGCATCAATCACCGGGCGAATATCTGGTCGAATTACCTTCAGAACCACCTCTCGGCCGTTCTCTTTTAACTTCGCGGTATGCACCTGAGCGATCGACGCTGAAGCAAGCGGTGTAATATCGAAGTCGGTAAACCAGTTATCTAAACTGCCACCCAGTGCCTCCTCCATATCCCGCTTGGCCAGTTCACCATCAAACGGTGCCACTTGATCTTGCAAAAGTGCCAACTGATCAGCGATATGAGGGGGGAACAGATCACGACGTGTCGACATCATCTGTCCAAACTTAATCCACACCGGCCCTAGCTCTTGCAACGCCAGACGTAGACGATGCCCTAACTCTTTATCTTTGTGCTTGTTCTTAATCCAAAACAGTGACTTTCTCACCAATAGCGGCGCTTTGGTCAATTGGTGCTCTGGCATCAACTCATCAAGGCCATATTCCAACTGTACCTTGATAATATGATAAAGACGTTTCAGTTCTGTTGGGGTCATGCTTTCTCCAACAGAGCGTTTAACTTAGCTTCAAGGCGTGCAGCTGAGCTTTTTACGTCATCAACCTGATCGCAAAAATGTGCCACCTCTAATGGCGCAGGGGCAATTTTCCACTCCTCAGTCAAAACCTGAGCGAAGTGGTTTTGATGTTTCGTCGCCTGCTTTGCCACAAGGTCGCCAACGTTCTTAACGCCTTGTACCAAGGTATGAGCCACCACATCACCTGTCACGCGAGACAACCACTCTTCCAAATCAGGTTTGCAGTCTGTCATCAGCTGAGAAAACTTCTGTGCCAACTGAATATCACCTTCCAAAATCAGCTTATCTTGCTTGATAAGCTTAGTAATATTCGATTGTTCGCGGAGTTCTGGCAATACAGATAGATTCACAGATAAGTAGCAATCAGGTTGCCCTTCGTATTCTGACAACATATCAATTTGTTGGCTAAAAACGAACGTAAGTGTTTTATTCAACTCTTTCAAATTGACTTGAATGATCTGCCCTTTTAGACGCGACAAACGACGAACCAGTGCTGGATCATCGTTTACTAGCGTATTCAAAGAGGTTTCAATAACCGCGGTTACCAATGGATCAAATGGCATGACTGTCCTTACCTTTAAAAACGGATAAGCCTTGACCTATCCGTTCTATCTTTATTCTTATTTTCTATCTAACACACTCAACGTGCTTGCTACCAAGCTCAACTAGAACTTGTAACCTCGGTGCAGCGCTACAATGCCGCCCGTTAGGTTGTAGTATTTCGTATTCTCAAAACCGGCTTCTTGCATCATGCCTTCCAGTGTTTCTTGGTCTGGGTGCATGCGGATAGATTCTGCAAGGTAACGGTAGCTGTCTGCATCGTTAGCAATCAACTCACCCATTTTTGGCAATAGGTGGAATGAGTACGCATCGTATACTTTAGACAGTGGCTCAAGTACTGGCTTAGAAAACTCTAGAACCAAGAGGCGACCACCCGGCTTAAGCACACGGTACATAGAGCGCAGTGCTTTATCTTTATCGGTTACGTTACGCAGGCAGAAGCTGATAGTAATGCAATCGAAGTAGTTGTCTGGGAAAGGCAGCTCTTCAGCATTCGCTTGTACGTAATGTACGTTGCCAACAATACCGCTATCACGCAGTTTATCGCGGCCAACATTCAGCATTGAATTGTTGATATCAGCAAGAACTACATGGCCTTTTTCACCAACGATACGCGAGAATTTCGCCGTCAGGTCACCAGTACCACCACCAAGGTCTAGAATACGCTGACCAGGGCGAACGCCACTGCAATCAATCGTGAATCGTTTCCACAAACGGTGAACACCACCCGACATTAAGTCATTCATGATGTCGTATTTAGCGGCTACAGAGTGAAATACCTCTGCTACTTTCGCGACTTTTTCGTCTTTCGCGACTGTTTCGAAACCAAAGTGTGTGGTTTCTGACTCTACTGCTGAATTTGTCTGCACGCTTGTGTCCATAATGCTGTTATCTACCATGGTAATTTCTCATCGACAGCACACTCTGTGTTTAGAGGCGCTGCGGCCGATTAGTTTACTTTATCCTCAGCGGGTTGTCTTTCTACTAAGGAGGCATTTTCTGAAAAAGCCTCATTTTGCGCCATTTCTGCCAAGCCAATAGAGATAGGTTTCTTCACCTCAACGCCAAGTTGCTTGAAGCTTTCTGCCTGACGAATCACATTACCTCGGCCTGTTACTAGCTTATTCATGGCACCTTGATAGCTTTGATTGGCTCTATCTAGAGAGCTACCAAGACCTTCCATATCATCGACAAACAGACGCAGCTTGTCGTAAAGCTTGCTCGCGCGCTCGGCAATCACCTGAGCGTTCTGATTCTGTCTTTCATTGCGCCACAAGTTATCAATGGTGCGCAGAGCCACCAGCAAAGTAGTTGGGCTGACCAAGATGATGTTTTGCTCCATCGCGTCTTTCACCAAGCTTGGGTCAGATTGAATCGCCACTTGGAATGCAGGTTCAACAGGGATAAACATCAGCACGTAATCCAAGCTTTGGATGCCTTTGAGCTGATGATAATCCTTCTGGCTCAGGCCTTTGATGTGCGATCTCAGTGAGACCAGGTGATCACGCAATGCGGCATCACGCTGCTGATCGGTTTCGGCATTGAAGTAGCGCTCAAACGCGACCAACGCCATTTTCGAATCCACGACCACTTGCTTATCTTGTGGCAAATGGACAATCACATCGGGCTGATAGCGCTTGCCTGCGTCGTTCTGTAGGTTCACTTGCGTTTGGTACTCGTGCCCTTCTCGCAGACCAGACTCAGCAAGCACACGTGCCAGTACCACTTCACCCCAGTTACCTTGTTGTTTGTTGTCACCCTTGAGCGCCTGCGTCAGATTAACCGCTTCACGAGTCATGTTTTCATTAAGGCGCTGCAAATTTTTCAGCTCATGTACTAAGGTATGACGCTCTTTGGCTTCTTGGCTAAAGCTATCGTTAACCTGCTTCTTGAAGCCTTCTAATTGCTCTCTTAGCGGTGAGAGTAACCCTTCTAAACTCTGCTTGTTTTGCTGATCGACCTTAGCAGTTTTGGTTTCAAACAGCTGATTGGCAAGATGCTCGAACTGCTGCTTTAAGCGTGATTCAGCCTGCTCTAAGAGCTGTAGCTTTTCACTGTTAGCAAGGTTCTCTTGATCGTGCCTTGCCTCTTGCTCACGCAGTTCAGCCTCCAACTCAGACTTATGGTCTTTCAGCACATTAATCTCATCGGCATACTGCTGTCGTTCTTGTTTGACCGCTTCGAAGTAGCGAAGCTTTTCCATTGCCGCCATCACCTTGCCATGTGCTTGTTTAAGCTCGAACGCGGCTTTGTCTCGCTCGTCATCCATTTCATCGAGCTCTTGCTGTGCCTCTGCCAGGGAGGATTTGAGCTGTGATTGCTGAGATTCATGCAACAAACGATCAGACTCAAGTTGCTGCTCGAGCAATCGCTGCTGAAAAGAGAGCTTCTGTTTAACCCACCACCCCACGACGCCGCCGCTGACGAGTACGCCAGAAAGTGCAGCAATAAGCGTTGCCTGATGTTCGATAATCCATTGCATGATAATGATTTAGCCTAATTGGAAATAACTCATTAAATGGTATTTTGATACTGGATAAATGTCCAGTTTGCCGTATTAAAATTCGACAGATAGACTAAATGCTCCGTATTCAGTCCCACCCAATTAGAATGAGTTGTCATGAACGAACATCGTGCCTTGGGCTTTGGCCTTTCCGCAGTACTGCTGTGGTCAACGGTCGCTACTGCTTTTAAGCTGACCCTTGCTGAGTTTTCACCTATCCAAATGCTGACCATTGCCAGCATTGTGTCGTCGATTGCGCTGATCGCGGTCTGCGCCTTTCAAGGTAAGCTTTCTCAGCTAAGCACAACATTCCTATCAAACCCTTGGTACTACCTACTGCTCGGTTTGGTTAACCCTCTGGCCTACTACCTGATCCTCTTCAAAGCATACGACCTATTGCCAGCTTCTCAAGCTCAGGCCATCAACTACAGCTGGGCTATCACGCTAACACTGATGGCAGCGGTTTTTCTGGGGCAAAAGATTCGCAAGCAAGATTGGGTGGCGTGTACCTTCAGTTATGCGGGTGTGGTCGTGATTGCTACCAAGGGCGATGTGCTAGGTATGCAGTTCGATAGCCCACTTGGCGTAGCACTAGCACTGCTTTCAACACTACTGTGGGCGGGCTACTGGATCCTTAACACCAAAAACAAGGCTGATCCTGTGGTAGGCGTACTACTAGGATTCTTAGTGGCGCTGCCCTTCGCGATTGGTTTAACCATTTTCGAAGGCGAGAGCTTTAGCCAAATCACGGCGAAAGGTTGGATGGCGGTGACTTATGTCGGCCTGTTTGAGATGGGGATTACCTTTGTATTGTGGCTATCAGCATTGAAACTAACCAACAACACGGCCCGTATCAGTAACCTGATTTTCGCATCACCTTTTATCTCTTTGATCCTACTTTCGACCATTATCGGCGAAGAAATTCACCCATCAACGCTGTTTGGTTTAGTGCTGATTATTGCTGGTTTGGTGATTCAACAACTCAAATTCTCAAAAGACAAAACAGTTGCCAATGAGAGCTAAAAGCGTCGATTGATTGAGAAAATCATCAATTTAGCCGCTTTAGCTTATAATAAGATACAAAAATGGCGAGTCGTATGACTCGCCATTTTTATGCAATTTATCTAGGTTAGAAAAGCGAAATGCTTACACCCACTGACCAGCAGTAAAGCCTGAACTCCAACACCATTGGAAGTTGTAACCACCAAGCCAGCCCGTTACGTCCATCACCTCACCAACGAAGAATAAGCCTTTAATGTTCTTACATTCCATGGTTTTGGATGACAGGTGATCGGTATCTACGCCGCCTAGAGTCACTTCTGCAGTCCGATAGCCTTCTGTGCCGTTTGGTGCAACCGCCCAGTTTTCTAGACGCTCAACGATGGTTGCCATCTCTTTCTGGTTGAACTGCTTAAGTGGTTTGTCTGCCAATTCTTTACGTTCAATCAGCACTTCAACCAAACGCTTTGGTAGTACTTTTGCTAGCGTGTTCTTTAGAGATTGGTTCGGGTGCTTCTCGCGGCTGCGTTCAAGCAGTTCGGCAACATCGTCGTTTGGTACAAGGTTAATCGTCACCTTTTGACCCGCTTTCCAGAACGAAGAGATTTGCAGTACAGAAGGGCCAGATAGACCGCGATGCGTAAACAGCAGCGCTTCTTTAAATAAGGTTCCATCTTGTGCCGTGATCTCCGCAGGAATTGCGATACCAGAGAGCTCGGCGAAATCTTCTTTGTCTTCTTTATGCAGCGTAAACGGCACTAAGCCTGCTGTGGTCGGCATGACCGACAAACCAAATTGCTCCGCAATCTTGTAGCCAAATGGCGTTGCGCCCAGTTTAGGCATCGATAAGCCACCGGTCGCTACCACCAGTGAATCACATTCAACTTGGTCGGTATTTAGGTGCATCTTAAAGCCAGAGTCGGTCTTTTCGATAGAGTGAACGTCGCAGCGGTAGCGTTGCTCAACTTTCGCTTGCTGACACTCTTCAAGCAGCATGCTCACGATATCTTTTGCTGTATGGTCATTCACACAAAATAGCTGACCATGATCGCGCTCTTCAAATTCAATGCCGTACTTGCTCACCATAGAGATGAAATCCCAGTTGGTGTATTGAGACAAAGCTGACTTTACGAAGTGAGGGTTTTTACACAGGAAGTTATTCGCAGACACATCGTAGTTGGTGAAATTACAACGACCACCACCTGAGATTAAAATTTTTCTGCCTGGCTTTTTCGCATGATCAACCACCAGCACTCGTCGGCCACGTTTACCAGCTTCCGCGGCACACATTAAGCCTGCGGCGCCCGCACCAATCACGATTACATCAAATTTTTCACTCATTGCGGTTCTGCTTTCTTCACTTTGCACCTTGAGGACGCCCTGTTCTCAAAATGCCATCAATAAAAAAGGATGTGCATTAACAGCACATCCTTACTAACTGCTCGCTATTTTAGCGTCAATTTTAAACTTTGCAATTGGTGTTCAATCGTACAAATTCCGCTCAACCACTAGTGCTTGTCAAAGTTCTACGAGAAATAACCGACACTCTAATCACACACGTTGATTTGCCTAAACGATAAAGGCGGCCAATAACGTCACACCAAGCAGAACCGAAGACAGTATGAATAGCTCTCTCACTCGATCACATTTAGAAGTAAACACCTCGTCGTGGTGATGGTGATACTCTTTGCTTTTGATGTAACTAAATAATCGAACCTGTTTAGTCATATTGCCATGAGTTGTGAAGAACCCGCCTCCGTCTACTTGTTGATAAAGTAGAGGATGCGCTTCTCGCATAATATGAATGAGTGTTCGTAGCGTCGTGAAATAACGCGCCCAGTTCACACACGTCACAGCCATTAGTGCAAATAGAATAGTGTCGCCGCTGATCATTCTTTCCTCCCTACATCTTCAAAGGAAAACTCAAAAGAAAAAGATAATCAGAGTCTTTTTCTTACAGCCTAGGCTGCAGGAGCATCCATGATTGAAGATGAACCATCTTTTGCCAATTGCGCTAGGTCTTTGTCTATAAAGAACAGTGCTTTACCGTCTTCTCCAACAAGTTCTAGCTTATCCAGTACACCTTTAAACAACTTCTCTTCTTCGTGTTGCTCTGCAACGTACCATTGCAGGAAGTTAAAGGTTGAGTAATCTTGTGTGCTGAAAGCAACGTGAGCCAGCTTATTGATCTTTTCAGTAATCATTTGCTCATGCTCATAAGTTTCTCGGAACACCGCACCAAGGCTATCGTATTCATGTTTTGGTGCTTCGATCGCACCTAAAATTGGCATTGCACCGGTCTCACTCACGTAAGTGAAAAGACGCTGCATGTGTTCCATTTCTTCTACCGCATGAGCACGCAGAAACTCTGCTGCACCTTCAAATCCTTTGTCTTCACACCAAGCACTCATTTGTAAGTATAGATTGGATGAGAAAAATTCTAGATTAATTTGCTCGTTCAGTTGCTCAACCATAGTTTTTGACAGCATTTAAGACTCCTAAGTACATCCTCAATTTTCTCTACTATATCACTATTTTATTAATATCTCGCTGACTATTAGTTAACCGATATTTTGAACCTTCACTACGCAAGACGATGGATATGAGATCACTTCAGCAAAAAAAGGCATCGCACAGTGCTAATCTTTAATCAGACAATGAATAAAGGAGGTAGCGATATGAGTTACAAACATATTTTGGTCGCGGTCGATTTATCAGATGACAGCAAATTAATTGTGGATAAAGCGGTAGCATTGGCAAAGCCATTAGGAGCCAAAGTCTCTTTTATCCATATCGATATTAACTATGCCGAGCTCTATACCGGGCTGATTGACATCAACATGGCAGAGACCCAACACAACGCGATGGAAGCGTCTCGTATTCAGCTACAAAACTTTGCAGAGCATGCTCAATACCCGATCACTCACACGCTTGTGGGTAGCGGCGATTTGAGCCATGAGTTGTGCGATACCATCACCGAATACAACGTTGATTTAGTGGTGTGTGGTCACCATCAGGACTTTTGGAGCAAACTGCTCTCTTCTACACGACAACTGATCAATGCCACTCCGGTTGATATGCTGGTCGTGCCTCTAAGAGATTCAGAAGACTAATGATTTAAGGTTAGGTAACATACAGCTCATCTCTCAATAACGAAGTTTTACTATGAGCTATTTAGCTGGTGTTACCCTCCTATGGGCCTTCTCTTTTAGCCTGATTGGCGTCTACCTTGCTGGTCAGGTTGATTCTTGGTTCTCTGTTCTGATGCGTGTTGCTCTAGCAGGTATCGTCTTTCTTCCTTTCCTAAAGTTCCGTGGCATCCCTGGTAAGTTGATCGTTAAATTGATGGCGATTGGTGGTATTCAGCTTGGCCTGATGTACTGCTTCTACTATCAATCTTTCTTGCTGCTATCCGTACCGGAAGTGCTGCTATTTACCGTCTTTACTCCAATCTATGTCACTCTAATTTATGACTTCCTAAAAGGGCAATTCTCACCTTGGTACTTAGTCACGGCTGCGATTGCGGTATTGGGCGCAGTATTCATTAAGTTCGCTGGAATTAACGACGACTTTTTGGTTGGATTCCTAGTCGTGCAAGGTGCAAACCTCTGCTTTGCGATTGGTCAGGTGGGCTACAAAGTGGTGATGGAGAAGGAGTCGACAGAGCTTCCTCAACATACGGTATTTGGCTATTTCTACCTGGGCGCTCTGTGCGTGGCTTCGGTTGCGTTCATGCTTCTAGGCAACCCTGAAAAACTACCAACCACTTCACTTCAATGGGGAATCCTTATCTACCTAGGCTTAATTGCTTCTGGGTTGGGTTACTTTATGTGGAACAAAGGTGCATGCATGGTAAACGCAGGTGCACTTGCCGTAATGAACAACGTGTTGGTACCTGCAGGTCTAGTCGTAAACATCCTGATCTGGAACCGAGACGTTGATTTGGTACGACTATCGATTGGCGGCGGAGTTATCTTGCTTTCTCTCATCGTGAATGAGACGTGGGTGAAAAAGCGTGTGGCGAGATCGGCGAGCAACACCTAATAGATTGAATGCGCCAGCACGGCTAAGTTCTCGTCTGAGACAAAAAGCAAAAGAGCGACCTAAGGTCGCTCTTTTTAGATATGGCTAACGTGTTGAATAATGTTCAACAGCTGTTGTTAGTGAATGTGATTCACAACCACAGCCTGGTTTTCAGTGAAAGTTACATCATCAAGTCGTAAGTTGATGCGTTCCAATTCACTTTCCAGCTTCTGACTTTTCTTAAACAGCTTTTGCTGCTTCTTAATCATCTTCGCCAGCTTCTTGTTGTATTTCTCTTGTTTCTTAGCTGCTTTCTTCGCTCGCTTAAGTTCTGATTTTTCATCACCACTCGCGTTAGCGATGCGTTTTTTCAGTTTGTCTTTTTTCGGTGTCGCTTGTTTCTCTGCATCTCCGAGAGCAACGGCTGGGTCAAACATCTGTACTGATGAATCAAGCATCTCTGCCAGGGTGACCTCAGGCTTTGGTAGCGTTTCGGCTAACAGACCACAAGCCGCCTTTTCTTCAGCTGGCTTACTCTGGCAACCGAGCGGTGGAATTGCAGTTGGTTTGCACAGGTTCGCTTCGTCCGCCGATGAACGTGCACAAGAACGGCACACAAACTTTGGCTCAGTAACCAAGCTGTGGATCTCGCCTAGGTGTTCGGTAATATCTCGACGATTTAACTTACAAAAGCGTTTAGCCATGCTACAACTCCAGCTAAGAATAATAATGATTCTTAGTTAGATATACATCCGTAACGCGACTATCGCAAGTGTTAAATGGCAATTTATCGTATTTATGACGGGAAATTTTCTTAGCGCATCGCTAAGTCATTGATGCTTTCACATACACGTCAAAACGGTTCTTTTTGGTTTCGATCGCCATACTCGGTTTTTTCTCATCTAACCAAGCCGCATAATCGGGTCTTTTGACCACCACTCGCTTTGATGCGAGCTTCATTGCAGGTGCCAATAGAGCATCCGCATCTAAGTCTGCACCGACCAAAGATTGGAATACGCGCATCTCTTTTTTGACTAAAGCCGATTTCTTTTTGTTCTCAGGGTGTGGGTACATTGGATCTAGATACACCACATCCGGTCGCTCAAAGTGAGGGTCGTCGCTGAGCTTATCCAGCGCATCATGGCTTGAAGCATGAATCAACTTCATACGTTTGCTAACCCAGCCACCGATATCAGGGTCTTGCTGTGCACGCTGTAATCCATCATCAAGCAGCGCTGCAACAACAGGGTGACGCTCGACCATCTGCACCTTGCAACCTAAAGAAGCGAGTACAAATGCATCGCGCCCTAGGCCAGCCGTACCATCAAGAATGGTTGGCGTAGCGCCTTTATTTAAACCTGCCGCCTTGGCGATAGCTTGGCCTTTGCCACCACCAAACTTACGTCGATGACCAACCGCGCCGCCAACTAAATCAACGAAGATAGCGCCTAGTTTGGGCTCGTCTACTTTGCGCAGTTCAAGTCGCTCGCTAGTCAGCACCAAAGCAAATTCGCTGTTTTCATCGTGAGATAAATTCCAACGGGTCGCTAAGTCATTCAGATGATCGATTTGGGTAGCATCTTCGCAAATCAGTTGTAGTTGCAAGGTCGTCTCCAACAGACAGTAGTATTAAAAACAAAAGAGGCAACCAGTTTACCTGATTGCCTCAACAATACATATTAGCGGTGCAAACTATTAGCACCTAAAGTAGCGAGATGAAAACAAGGACCGTACGCAGGCATGGTTAGTTTGCGTTTTCTAGCGATCACTCTTGCTGAAGCTCATCAACCAGCTCAGCAAGCGGCTTAGGTCGGCCAATGATGTAGCCCTGTGCATAGTTAACACCGAGCTCAATCAGCTTGTCGATGATCTGGGTGTTTTCAACGAACTCAGCCACTGTGTGCTTACCCATCTGCTTGGCTAGATCATTGATAGAACGAACCATCACATGGTCCATCTCATTGACATCAATATCACGCACGAACAAACCATCGATCTTAACGATGTCGACTGGTAGCTTCTTCAAGTAACCAAACGACGATAACCCAGACCCGAAATCATCGAGCGCAATCATGCAGCCAAGGTCTTTGATTCGAGTGAAGAACTTGATCGCCTGCTTCATGTTACTCATCGCCGCTGTTTCGGTGATCTCTAAGCAGAACTTATGAGACGGAATCAACGAGTTGCTCAAGCTTTCAATCAAGAACTCAACAAACTCTCGATTGCCCATCGAGTGGCCGGAAAGGTTAATAGAACACATCCCTAAAGCATCAATCAGATGTGGGCGTTGCTCTAACCAACTGAGTGTCTGACCGATCACTTGGCGGTCAATCAAATGCGCAATGTTGTAGCGCTCAGAAGCAGGCATGAAGATCCCCGGAGAGATGTATTCCCCATCCACATTCTTAATGCGCACTAAGATCTCGAAGTGCATTTTGTCGCTGTCTTCGTCTAAGCCAAGAATACGCTGTGCAAACAACTCCAAGCGATCATTGGCCAGGGCTTCATGCACTAGGTTAACGCATTCCATCTCTAGGTGACGTCGACGCAAGTCTTCATCATCTTGATGGTAGAGGTGATAACGATTACGCCCTTCCTCTTTAGCCGCATGACACGCCGCATCTGCCTGAGCATGCACCATTTGTGGCGTTGCAGCAGTATGGTCGATCAGTCGAATACCGATAGAGCAGGTTAAGTTTAGTCGGATGTCACCCCACAAGAATGGATTGTCGCCCATCATCGAAATGATACTGCGACACACATTCACCGCGTCTCGCTCAGTGCAGTCTTTGATGAGCACCGCAAACTCATCCCCACCCATACGCGCCAATACCGCTTTGTATGGCAGTACCTCTTCCAATAACTGCGCACTAAACAAAATCGCGGCATCGCCCGCTTCATGCCCTGCGGTATCGTTCAGTACTTTCAGCTGGTCTAGGTCTAAAAACAGCATTGCGTGAGTGCGCATGTGACTCTCAACCTCTTTGAGTGCCTTCTGTAGCTCTTGCTCAAAGTGGTTACGGTTAAAGGTATCAGTCAGCAAATCATAGCGTGCCTGATACTCTAACTTTTCTGAAAGCTCATGTGTCTCAGTGATGTCCTCACCCACAATCAACAACTGATCAGACTCCACCAGCGGGCGGATATTTTCTCGAATCCAAATCGTACTGCCATCAGCATGACGATATTCAATATCACGACGCCATACACCACGAATCTTGTACTGTGGCTGCAACAAGATATGACGTGGAATCATTGCGTTTTCATCGACATAGAACTCTCTAGGGCGATGACCTAAAAGCTCATCCAGTGGGTAGCCAAGCAACTCTTCGGCAAACTGATTCACTTGTTGGATGCGGTTATTGCCATCCAAGGTGATCATCATCACCGGTTGTTTGTCGTAATAGAGTTTTAGGTTCGCTTCCCGCTGGAAAAGCTTGTTCTCAGCTAACTTACGTGAAGTGACATCGCGCGCCTCAAACAAGAACTGAATATCACCTTCTTCACTACCCGGCATCGGCTTTAATGAGATATCCAATACCATCGCACCGCGATCTCGGCACCAAACCTCAGCTTCAAAGCGTAAAGATGGGTGATCATCTCGCTCAATAAAATACTCTTTCAACACCTCACTGGCAGAATCTTCCCAGTGCTGATGTTCTTGCAAAGGTGTTCCTAGCTTATAGCCCTGATTATAGAGCAGCTCATGCAGCTTGCTATTACTCGACAGCAACACACCGCCTTTGTCGATAATGCCCATAAACTGAAGGCTCTGGTCGAATATCGACTCCAACAGTCGCTGGCTTTGGCGGCTTGCTCGTTCACTCTTCTTGAGACGATTGAGGTAATACACCAAGATGGCGATTACGCATGACATACCAAGGAACATTAAACCAATATTGCGAATTTCATCGCGATAGCGCATCAGGAAAGGCTTTGGCTTGTTAAGAAACGTTACTGCCGCTTCGTTTTCTGCCCCCAAATCCCAACGCGATATTTGTTGATAGTCGAGTTTAATCTCCGGTGAACCTGCAACCACAGGAGGCAACGGTTCATTAGGATTCGCCAACACTTTCAACAAAACACGACCCGTGTTACGTCCTTGAGTTTCACCGCTTTGAATTACTCCGCCAATGGCACCAAAACCTAGACCTAAGTCGTGCACCATATACAGTGGCATTTGCGTTTTAATGTTCAGCTGACGCCAGTCCTCATCAGTACTCACATTACCTTTCGCATCTCGGTAATACGCCCAAAACAGCAAACTTTTCCCTAAGTCTGCGCGCTGCGAAAAAGTCGTCAGTTCTTGGTATGAGTCTGGAACATAGTGTTCGATTAAATCTGCAAAGTTAGGGTTGTTTTCAATGAACAGATCGATTTGCGCGCGAATGGCCTCACCATTCACCGAGTGATCGGTCACCATGTAGACCTTTTTCACGTTCGCCTGGAGGCGCTTAATCAGTTCGATGTTACCAACCAGATCGATGTCTGCAGTGATACCCGTTGCATTCAAGCCTTCGATCATTTTAGGAGAGAAGTTGTTGATGCCACCGAAGATGACCGGGGTTCCATCGAGATCGGACGCTAAACGCTTCATCAGATTGAGGGCGTTGTTATCACTCACCACAACCGCTGCAAACTCTTCGTGCATTAATTTGGTATGGTAAAGCTGGTAAACGCGCTCTAAGTATTCAGGGTTTTGAGAACGTTTGCTGTCAAGGTAAACGACGCGGTAAGACAACCCGTCGCGATCAAGTGCTTCGGACAACCCTTTATGGAAATCATCCGTCCAGAAAAAACCTTGATGGTAGGAGTGGATCACCAATACATCTTTTGTCTGCGCCGAAGCAAATACGCTCCAACACATCGCAATAAATAACACCCAAAATCGCACTGAATTTACCCTAACATCATTGTTGCTGCTAATATTATCACCCTTGGCTAAGATATGTGCTCTAGCCAATATATTTTCACTCAATCTAAGGGTTAAGCATGTCCACAACTACCGCTCGTCTCGATGATCTAGACCGTGCCATTCTGAAAACCTTAATGGAAGATGCTCGTACGCCTTACGCTGAGATGGCAAAGCAGTTTGACGTAAGCCCCGCGACTATTCACGTCCGAATCGAGAAAATGAGATCGGCCGACATTATTGAGCGTACTGAGGTGGTGATAAACACGAAAAAGCTAGGTTACGACGTATGTTGCTTTATTGGTATCAACCTTAATGCAGCCAAAGATTACCACTCGGCAATCGCCAAGCTGAATGCCCTAGATGAGGTAGTTGAAGCCTACTACACCACTGGAGCCTACAATATTTTCGTTAAGTTGATGTGTAAATCGATTGAAGAGCTGCAGTTCGTCCTGATCGATAAGTTACAGGCAATTGACGAGGTGCAATCGACCGAGACGCTAATCTCACTGCAAAACCCAATCAATCGTAATGTGAACCCATAATCAATTGATAAACAGAGACAAAAAGAGCCTCACAAGGAGGCTCTTTTTACATTCTAACCGCACAATATTACGCGCTGATACCTGCATGGCGCAGCATCGCGTCAATTTGCGGCTCACGACCGCGGAAGCGTTTGAACAGCTCCATTGGCTCTTCACTGCCACCCATTTCTAGGATGTTATTCAGGAAGCGATTACCCGTTTCAGTGTTGAAGATACCCTCTTCTTCAAATGCTGAGAACGCATCTGCCGAAAGTACTTCAGCCCATAGGTAGCTGTAGTAACCCGCGCTGTAACCACCAGCGAAGATGTGGCTGAAGCTGTGTGAGAAACGGTTCCAATCAAGGCTTGGTAGTACAGCCACTTTAGACTTCACGTCAGCCAGTGTTTCAAGTACGCGCGCGCCCACTTCTGGATCGTAAGTAGTGTGTAGCGTAAAGTCGAACAGACCGAACTCTAGCTGGCGCAAAATGAACATCGCTGATTGGAAGTTCTTCGCCGCTAGCATTTTCTCTAGCATCTCTTTTGGTAAAGCTTCACCGGTTTCGAAGTGACCAGAAATGAATGCTAGAGCCTCTTCTTCCCAACACCAGTTTTCTAGGAACTGACTTGGCAACTCAACCGCATCCCAAGGCACACCATTGATACCGGCAACCGCGCCTGCTTCTACTTGAGTCAGCATATGGTGGATACCATGGCCAAACTCGTGGAACAGAGTCACAACTTCATCGTGGGTAAACAATGCTGGCTTGTCGCCAACCGGTTTATTGAAGTTACACGTTAGGTAAGCAACTGGCGTTTGTAGTTCACCAGCAGCGGTAATACGACGACCACGGCAGTCGTCCATCCATGCTCCGCCACGCTTGTGTTCACGAGCGTATAAATCTAAGTAGAAACTGCCACGCAATGTTTCATTAGCATCAAAGATATCAAAGAAGCGTACCGACTCATGCCATGTATCGACGCCTTCTCGCTCTTTCACTGTCATGCCAAATACACGATTCAGTACTTCAAACAAACCCGATACCGCTTTCGATTCAGGGAAGTAAGGACGCAGCTCTTCATCTGAGATTTGGAAAAGGTGCTGTTTCTGTTTTTCGCTGTAATAAGGGATATCCCAAAGTTCTAGCTCAGACACACCAAACTCTTTTTCAGCGAACTGGCGCAGCTCTTCCACTTCACGCTCACCTTGAGGTTTTGCTTTCACCGCTAAATCATTTAAGAAGCCCAGAACCTGATCTGGCGTCTCTGCCATTTTGGTTGCCAGAGATTTCTCGCTGTAAGTGCCAAAGCCAAGCATACGCGCGATCTCGTGACGCAATTTAAGCTGCTCAGTGATGATCTCAGTGTTGTCCCACTTGCCTGCGTTTGGACCACGGTCTGAAGCGCGAGTAACGTAAGCTTCGTACAGCTCTTTACGCAGCTCTTGGTTATCACAGTAGGTCATTACTGGTAGGTACGACGGGATATCTAAAGTCAGCAGGTAACCTTCTTGCTCTTTAGCCTCTGCCGCCGCTTTTGCCGCCGCCAGTGCTGATTCAGGCATGCCTGCCAACTCAGCAACATCAGTGACCTGCTTGCTCCAACCCATGGTTGCATCAAGTACATTATTGGAGAATTGAGAACCCAGCTCAGACTGACGCTTGCTGATCTCGCCATAGCGGTGCTGCTCGTCAGCGGGTAAACCAATGCCTGATAATTCGAAATCACGCAGTGCATCGGTAATGGTTTTTTGTTGAGCTCGATTTAATCCAGAGAATGCTTCGCTCGCCTTGATCGCTTTGTACGCTTCAAACAGACCTTTGTGTTGACCAACCCAGGTGCCGTACTCAGACAGCAGAGGTAAACAGCTTTCATACGCTTCACGCAGCTCGTCGCTGTTCACTACCGAGTTCATGTGGCTTACTGGTGACCAAACACGGCCTAAACGATCATCCACTTCTTCAATTGGAGCAACTAGGTTGTCCCAGCTTGGTGAAGTATTACCTTCAAGTACTTGTTCTATCTTGTTGCGACACGCTTCAATCACTTGCTCAACCGCTGGCTTAACGTGCTCAGGTTTGATTTGTGAAAACGGAGGTAGGTCCGTGAAGGTTAATAGCGGATTAGACATATAAACATTCCTTTGGCGTTAGAGACTTTCGTCTTTTTTGTAATGAGGTCGTCTTACAGTCATCAGGCTAAGCAGCGCCCTAAAAATCACCTGCGAATAGTTATTAAATAGTGCCCATAAAGGCAAATTTCAATAGTAGAACCAATAACTAACTGCAGATAGCTGACGACTGTCCCTGAATTGTTCGAGAATTTATGGCCCATTGAGGGTTATAATAATCAGATTAACCCACCTACACTAACCACACTCTAAAACGAGAGTGTTACGAGAGTTTAATTTGTTAAGTTATCGCCACAGCTTCCACGCAGGCAACCATGCCGACGTAGTAAAGCATATCGTACAGAGCCTTATTCTTAATTCTTTGAAACAGAAGGATAAGCCTTTTGTTTACCATGACACTCACTCTGGTGTAGGTCGTTACGACTTAACGCATGAATGGTCTGAAAAAACCGGTGAATACAAACAAGGTATCGCTCGCGTTTGGGAACAGCAAAATCTTCCTGAAGACATTCAAAGCTACCTTGAGTCTATCTCAACGCTAAACAACGGTGACAAGCTTCGCTACTACCCAGGTTCGCCACGTGTTGCACGTGCCCACCTACGTGACCAGGACCGCATGGTACTGACCGAGCTTCACCCAGCTGACCACCCGCTGCTTGAGCAAGAGTTCCACCGTGATCGTCAGGTATCGATCTACAAAGAAGATGGCTTTAAGCGTCTAAAAGCAAGTCTGCCGCCAAAAGAGCGCCGCGGCTTAGTACTGATCGATCCACCGTACGAGCTTGCAAAAGAGTACCGTGATGTAGTGACAGCTATTGCTCAAAGCCATAAGCGCTGGGCAACGGGTATCTACGCAATTTGGTACCCAGTCGTGAACCGTTGTGACATCGAAGACATGATCGAAGGCTTAGAAAGCTTGGGCATCAACAAGATTCTACAGATCGAGCTTGGTGTATCACCAGACACCAACGAGCGTGGCATGACAGCATCAGGCATGATTGTTATCAACCCACCCTGGAAACTAGAAAGCCAAATGAACGAGATTCTTCCATTCTTGAAGGAAGCAATTGCTCCAGCAACCGGTCACTACAAAGTAGAGTGGATCGTACCTGAGTAATCTCGATGCCACATCGAAGCTCAAAGAGCAGTCAAAAGACTGTGATGTGGACAAATAAATTTAAAACAGGGAGATTGAGTTCAACCAATCTGCCCTCAATATAATAATTAGACAATTTTAGAATCTATAGGACGTAGGTATCCAGTGTGCTCACTGTGACTACAACCCTCAATAAATGGAGAAAGTAATGGCGACTCATTTTGATTACATCTGTATCGGTGGCGGCAGCGGCGGCATCGCATCAGCAAACCGCGCGGCAATGCACGGTGCAAAAGTTGCACTTATCGAAGCTCAAGACCTTGGTGGTACTTGTGTAAACGTTGGTTGTGTTCCTAAGAAGGTAATGTGGCACGGCGCTCAAGTCGCTGAAGCGATCAACCTATACTCTGAAGACTACGGCTTTGATGTTGAAGTGAAGAAGTTCAACTGGAGCAAACTAATTGAGAACCGCCAAGCGTACATTGGTCGTATCCACCAATCTTACGATCGCGTACTTGGTAACAACAAAGTAAACGTAATCAAAGGTTTTGCTAAATTCGTTGACGAAAAGACGGTTGAAGTAAACGGTGAACACTACACAGCTGATCACATCCTGATCGCGGTAGGTGGTCGTCCAACGATTCCAAACATCCCAGGTGCAGAATACGGCATCGATTCAAATGGTTTCTTCGAGCTCATGGAGCAACCGAAACGCGTTGCGGTTATCGGTGCAGGCTACATCGCGGTTGAGATCGCAGGCGTACTAAGCGCACTTGGTACAGAGACACATCTGTTCTGCCGTAAAGAGTCTCCGCTACGTAGCTTCGACCCAATGATCGTTGAGACATTGGTTGAGGTGATGGAAGCAGAAGGTCCAACACTTCACACGCACTCTGTGCCTAAAGAAGTAGTGAAAGAAGCGGATGGCACACTGACTCTACACCTAGAGAATGGCAACACTCAAAACGTTGACCACCTAATCTGGGCTATTGGCCGTCACCCAGCGACTGACGCAATCAACTTAGCATCAACGGGCGTTGAGACAAACGACCGTGGCTACATCAAGGTAGACGAGTTCCAAGCGACTAACGTTCCTGGCATCTACTGTGTGGGTGACATCATGGAAGGCGGTATCGAGCTAACTCCTGTGGCAGTTAAAGCAGGTCGTCAGCTTTCTGAGCGTCTATTCAACGGTCAAACTAACGCAAAAATGGACTACAACCTAGTTCCTACTGTTGTATTCAGCCACCCACCTATCGGCACAATCGGCCTAACGACTCAAGAAGCTGAAGAGAAGTATGGCAAAGACAACATCAAGGTTTACACATCAGGCTTCACTGCGATGTACACAGCCGTAACCAAGCACCGTCAACCTTGTAAGATGAAACTAGTATGTGCTGGCGAAGAAGAGACAGTCGTTGGTCTACACGGCATCGGCTTCACGGTTGACGAGATGATTCAAGGCTTCGGCGTTGCAATGAAGATGGGTGCAACCAAAGCAGACTTCGACTCTGTTGTGGCAATTCACCCAACGGGCAGCGAAGAATTCGTTACCATGCGTTAACTCTTTGTAAGTCATAGAAATATTATAAAAAAGCCGACATGTGTCGGCTTTTTGCGTTTTTTGTCATATGGTTCACATTTTTATTAACCGAATCGTAACTCATCCACTTAACATATATTTAAGGCAATAATATAATCGCACGCTATTGATTACACACATAACAACAAAAAATAACTCAACTACATAAGGGATGTACGAGTAATGAAAAAAGTGAGTATTCTCGCAGCGGCGATTGCAGTGGCTTTAACAGGTTGTGGTAGCGACAGTTCTAATTCAGGCACTACAACGCCTGCAGAACCGTCAGCAACCAACAAATTTATCGACGCGGCTGTTGAAGGTATCTACTACAATACTAGTTCTGGCTTAAACGGTGTTACGAACAGTGAGGGCGAATTTACCGCTAAGACTAGCGACACGGTTACCTTCTTCATTGGCGGCGAAAACGGCTTAAAAGTAGGTGCAGCATCAAACCGTGATGTACTGACTCCATTTGAAGCAGCAGGTAAATACGCTCGCGCACTTAACCTAGCAATTTTACTTCAGTCTCTGGATAACCAGTTTGGTAGCACTTCAGATGAAGTTCTGACAATTCCAGACATGCTGCGCGAACCTGATGCTGCTACGTTAGCGAAGATGAAAGATCTAAGTCTAGACGACACTACAAGCGTAACGGACTTCCTAAAAGCGATTGGTATAGAAACTGCAAAAATCGCTTCCGAAAGTGATGCTCTAACACACATGCAATCTGCATTTGGATCAATGGAACGCGGTGATGACTCTGCAAATCCATTTATCACTGCTGGCAAGTTCGTTCGTTACATTGATGTCACCCAGAACTCTAAAGAATTCATATACGTCCACGCTGACAAGCTAATGGAAGAAGACATGTTCGAGCGCACTCGCGGCATGACCGAGATGACGTTCAAAGTAAATTCTGCAGAATCAGTCACTATGTTAGCAGGATCTAACGACTATTCATTATCAGAAAGCTTTGCTGAGCAATACCTAACATGTGTATCTAACTCTGCTAATCAATGGATAGATGAAGACAGCTCGAAACAACAAGGTTGTGATACAAACAAGGATGATACTGTAGACCAAACAAATGGCTCAGTGACACCTGATAGTAAATTTGTATTGAATGACGCGTTTGCCTACAAACTTCGAGACTTGGCACAATCAGCAACCGCTGATGAAGAGTTCACAGCCGAAGACATCGAAGGATGGAAGCCATTTGATGTACAAAAAGCTTCTGACTTGAATCACTACACAGCAAACAATGTCTGGGATGACAAAGATGAAGACAGCAACACATCAAACTGGATTCGTGATACCACTTCTGGCTCTTTCGATCCTGTAACTGGCATTTATTCTGAAATCGTTAAGAAAGAAACACTGGGTAGCGACGTTAGCAATAGCCCATCTCGTGTAACCGAGCGTGTTGCTTACTACTACGAGATCCCAACAAAAGATTCTGAACGTTACGTGGATTTCACAGGAACATGGGAAACAAAAGAGTACTGTGACAATGGCGAAGTTGCAGTAAGTACTATGGTGTTCGGCGCAACAAAAGTAACGACATCAGGTTTTGAGTGTGAGAGCGAAAACGGCGGCCAATCTTCGCCAGAAGATATGGGGCAGTTTGATGCAACCTATGCGGAGTTAGGCGCTATTGATTACTGGTGGTTTGGTCAAACAGACCGAGCTTCTAAAGCGACACTAACAGAACTGAACACCGTTGTTCGTTTCTGCGACCAAGACAATTACGTTGCAGGCTCGTCTTGTAACTCAAATGATGAATACTTCGTTAAGTGGGAATACCAACCTGCTGGCACCAACTGGGATGAAGGCCTACTTATCCGTCGTAAGATGGATAACACAGGCAACACCAATGGTCGTGTTAGCATCATGCAGAAAATCAACTAGTCACTGAGTTATTTTGATGACCTAATCAGAAACCAGGAGCTGTGCTTCTGGTTTTTTCATTTTGGAGCCACATGAACCTTCAAACAACTATTAACGTAGATACCAAAACAAAGACCTATCTAGAACAACAATGGAGTTTGTGATGAATCTACTAATTGAATCATTTGAAGGCGGGATTTACTTAGCTTACCAAGTCGTTGGCGAGCAAAAGCGATTAATTAAAGACGACCACCAGCACCCGATGAAATTTTTGAGTGTCAACCAAGCGCGTGACCACTTTAGTAATCAAGGCGTATCGTCAGCAACGCTGATTCACAACAGCGCTTACGATGAGATGTGTGGTGAGCACTGTGGTAGTACACAACCATTCGAGATTGATTTGAAATGGAGTTGAATGGCTTTTATATTTCTTTATCAATATCAATAGAAAGGCTTGCACATCGGCAAGCCTTTTTCTTTAGTGAATTAACGCGCCATGCGTTTTTGCCTACGCTTAATATTCTGTTCTTTCACAATGAAATCAAATAACGGAGCAAACAGGTTCGCAAACAAGATTGCGAGCATGATGCCCTCTGGATAGGCAGGGTTGAGTACTCGAATACCGACCGTCATTACGCCAATTAGGATCCCGTAGGCCCATTTACTGTTATTAGTGAACGCTGCAGATACCGGGTCGGTAGCCATGAAGAAAGTACCAAACGCGACGCCACCTAATACAAAGTGCCAGTAAAACGGCATCGAAAACATTGGGTTAGTATCCGATCCAATCCAGTTCAGTAGACTCGACGTGACTACAAGACCAACAATCACACCAGCCACAATACGCCAAGACGCTATCTTCATGACAATCAGAATCACACCGGTCAGCATAATAAGCAGTGAAGACACTTCGCCCATCGAGCCTGGAATGTTTCCGATGAAGGCATCCATCCAAGTAATTGCCTCGCCTGTCATGTTATTGACAAGCGAAGTGCTGCCGCCTTCATACCATTGGCTTAAAGGCGTTGCGCCTGAATAACCATCGGCTGCCACCCATACCAAGCCACCGGACATATTTGCAGGATAGGCGAAGTAGAGAAAGGCTCGACCAGCAAGGGCTGGGTTAAGGAAATTGCGTCCTGTACCACCGAACAACTCCTTGGCAACGACAATACCAAAGGTAATACCCAAAGCGGCTTGCCACAGCGGGATGGTTGGCGGAAGAATAAGTGCAAACAATACCGAGCTTACAAAAAAACCTTCATTCACCTCGTGTTTTCGTACAACGGCAAATAAAACCTCCCAGAAGCCCCCGACCACAAATACGGTGGCATAAACAGGTAAGAAGTAGAGCGCCCCCAAAAACATCTGGCTTCCCCAGCCGCTTGCTACTAACGACTGTGCATCACCAAACGCCCAAGATAGACGCCAACTACTATCAATGATAGAAGCCAGCTCGGCACCGGAATAGGTAGCCGTTAACCCCATCACGGATTGATGACCTACGTTGTACATACCCCAAAACATCGCGGGGAAAGTGGCTAACCACACTAGAATCATAATCCGTTTTAGGTCAATACTGTCTCGGACATGGGTTATCCCTCGGTTCACATTCCCTGGGGTGTAAAATATGGTCGCAAATGCCTCATACACTGGGTAGAGCTTTTCGTACTTCCCCCCAGCTTCGAAGCTAGGAGCTACATCTTCTAATCGTTTTTTCAAACTCATAATCTCAATCACCTTATTGCTGAGTTATAGTTTTCTACGCATCAACTGCACTATTTGAGCAATTTTTAGTGATTTTTGATCAAATTCATTTGAAGATGTCTACCATCGGCTAACTATATACAACTTAACAGGATGTCCTAGCCTTTGAATTACGAGGTTTAAAAACAACAAAGCCCCAGCAATCGCTGAGGCTTAAGTAAGGCTTCAATCCGACGTGTTACTTCACACACATCACGTTAAGTAGCGAAGAGCCTTTGAGTTGATTTACGTTACCATTAGTGAATAGGCCTTTCTTATCCGCCCCCCAATAAGGTAGATGCATTGGCCAACTCTGGTTTTCCATCACTTTTGAGCCTAGGATGCTCTGCCACTGCTTTTCAGTCATCAGCTTCATGTTGATCTTATTACATACCAGCTCTGCGCTGCCATAATCCAAACGACTCCAAGGCTTACCTTGCTCCATGTAGAACTGCTGCTCATGGTCTAGCAGGTAAGGGATCGCGTATTGGTTACCGGCAACATTTGCCGTCACGCGAACTTCAATCTCTAGATCGTTATCTGAATTTTTGCTACCACTTGGCAATGCCTTAATGGCGGCTGCACTCGTCACTGCTGCCGCTGGCTTGGCTGCTACGGGTTTCGCCGCAGGCTTAGTTGCAGGTTTTACAGGAGCCTTAACCGGTGTCGGTTTTGCTGCTTTCGGCTCGGCCGCTCTTGCCACGATAGGTTGTGATGAGGTCTGCGACTTATCAACCATACGAATAAAGGCTTCGCCATAACCTGGCACCTTACGAACCTGAGCTAGATCTTTGCTTGCATCTGAAAATGTAGAGTAAGGACCAATCAAACAACGATAATCACCACCCTCAGGTTTCATCCATACGTTGGTCGAAATTTTGCCGTAAAGAGGTTTTGCTTGGCTCAGTGACAAAGGCTTGTTCAGCAGGCCACATTGAACCCAAAACAGCTCGTTATCTGAATGACGTTTAGGCGCTTTATTCCCCCAAACACCCTTACCGATCGGACATGATTGCTCTAGCAGTGGTAATTGATTGGTACTTGCCTGAGTAGCATCACATAAAACCGATTCTGCATTAACTTGGCTCGATACCAAGAGGGATGCAGCAATAAGCCCCATACGATAATTTCTAGTCACAGCGCGACATACATCATTCATTGTCAATTTCATAACCACCACTTAAACCCTCACGGGGTTAATTATTACCGAATTAATGTCGATAAAACATGAATTCCATTTTAAGTACTATTGACACTATCAATAATACTTAGTTCAAGATCCATTAAGCAAAAAAAGAGCCGTAATTGCTTACGGCTCTTAGTTTAGTGATTTTTTTTACTAAAAATCAAACCAAGCTATCACCCTTTATAAATTTTAGGGTTAAACACGTCACGTAACCAGTCACCTAGTAGGTTGATCACAAGTACCAGCGTCACCAATACGACACCAGGGAAGGCTGTAATCCACCATGCACCAGAGAAAATGTAGTTAAAACCAGTACTGATTAGTGCGCCGAGTGACGGTTGGTCTACCGGTAGACCTAAACCTAGGAAAGAAAGTGCCGCTTCTGACATGATGGCATTTGCCACCTGTACCGTAGAGATAACCAAAATTGGTGATAAACAGTTCGGTAGAATATGACGGAACATGATGCGCGGCGCTCTGAAACCCATCACGCGTGCTGCTTCTACATACTCTTTCTTCTTCTCAGCCAATACCGATGCACGAATCGTACGAGCATATTGTGGCCATTCGGCAATACCGATGATCACCACCAGCATCACTACCGCATATTGCGCGTAGAAATCACTACCGAAACTCGCCTTAAAGATAGCCGAGACAATGATCGCAACCATCATAGTTGAGAACGAGAGCTGAACATCAGCAAAACGCATCAAGAAGCTATCGATGCGACCACCGAAGTAACCCGCAGATAGACCAATGATGATGCCTAGAGTCAGCTGTAGACCAACGGCTAGGAAACCAATCGTCAGTGATAAGCGAGAGCCGTAAAGCATAGTCGATAGAATGTCACGACCCTGCTCATCGGTACCCAGTAAGAAACGCTCTTCGCCATCTTCCATCCAAGACGGTGGTAGCTCAGAGTCCATGATATCGATAGACGTCACGTCATATGGGTCTGTTGGCGCTAGAATAGGCGCCGCCAATGCCATCACCAAGAAAGCAGTGAAAACAGCAAAGCTGAACATTGCCACTTTGTCACGCAAGAAGTAGTACAGAATATCTGACTGCTTAAATCGCTCCCAACGAGATGGAGCTGTTGTAGTTTGTTCCATGATTATGCTCCTTTCCCTGTGATGTTCACTGTTGGGTTAATGATGCCGTATAGCAGGTCAACAATGGTGTTCGTTACTACGAAGATAAGACCAACGAAGATAACGTATGCGGTAATCAGTGGTGTATCCACTCGGTTAATCGCTTCAAGGAATAGGAAGCCGGTGCCCGGCCACTGGAATACAGTTTCAGTAAGAATCGTGTAAGCCACCATAGTACCAATCTGAACACCACCTACCGTTAGTACAGGTAGCATTGTGTTTTTCAGAGCGTGCTGGTAGTAAATCTTGTTCAGTTCCAGACCTTTCGCTTTACCAAACTTGATGTACTCAGAGCTCAGCACTTCTAGCATCTCTGAACGAACGAGACGAATGAAAAGCGGTAGCATGATAGATGCAAGCGCGATACTTGGCAGAACTAAGTGTGCAAGGCCATCTAGCGTTAGGAAACCAGACTCCCAGCCAAACCAATTTGCCGTTTCACCACGGCCAAACGACGGCAGCCAACCAAGTTCAATTGAGAAGACGTACATCAGCATGATTGCCGTTAAGAAAACAGGCACAGAGATACCGATACTACTGCCCGCCATCACCAGCTTAGTGAAGAAACTTTTTGGGTGTATTGCTGAATAAACGCCAAGTGGAATCGACAGACAAACGATGATCAGAGAAGCGCCAAACACAAGTTCAAGCGTCGCCACCAGCTTATCTAAGATTACGTCCACTGCAGGGCGTTTAAAGAAATATGAAGTACCAAGATCACCTTGTAGAGCTGCGCCTACAAAGCGAGTGTATTTTGTAATGAAGGGATCATTTAAGCCGAGTTCATCACGCAGCGCTTGACGCTCCGATTCTGACACAGATTGACCGACTAACTCACGCAACGGGTCGCCCAGGTTATCCTGAATGGCAAACGCCACCAAACTGATCACAAACATCACTATCAGTGCCTGAAACAGGCGCTTGACCAGAAACGTAACCATTCCTTGCCCCTTATCTATCCATGATTATCTAATCGAAATCCACGACCAGATAACAAAAATTCAGTCTTAAAAAAGGTATTTAGCCAGACTGAAGGAAGACCAAATACCTAAACTTAAATCTATTTCTTAATAGTTTGAGAGCCTGAAAGCTTCAGGCTCTCGATTCTAGCAAGCTAGGTTATTTTACAACTAGATCGCCAAAGTAAGGCATAACCATTGGGTTTACGATATCTGCAGCACCTACGTTTGACTTCGCGCCCCACGCTTCACTTTGCCAGTGTAGCGGTACGAATGCAGCGTCGTTATATAGTGTTGCTTCAACGCCTTTCAGCATCTTAGAACGCTTAACTGGATCAGTTTCAGTATTGGAAGCTTCTACAATCGCATCCATTTCTGGGTTTGAGTAACCAGAACAGTTGTATTGACCACGACCTGTCTCTTCGTTACGAGTCATTGTTAGGAACTCATTAAAGTTCGCTGAATCTTCAGTATCTGAGTGCCAGCCGATCATCATCATGTCAGCAGAACATAGGTCAAACTCAGGCCAGTACTGTGCTTTAGGCATCGTCTTAAGATCAACTTTGATACCAATCTTAGATAGCATTGCCGCCGCTGCTTGCGCTACTTTCGCATCGTTCACGTAACGGTTGTTTGGTGCCATCATAGTTAGTGTAAAGCCATCTTCGTAGCCCGCTTCTTTCATCAGCTCTTTCGCTTTCTTAAGATCGTAACGAGGAACTAGTTCTTCGTTGTGACCCGCGTAGCCTGTTGGGCTTTGCTGACCAGCAGCGGTTGCGAAGCCTTTCATGATCTTCTTAACGATACCTTCGTTGTTGATTGCGTGAACAATCGCCTGACGAACGCGAACATCTTTAAGAGCTTCGTTGCTGTTTTGGTTCATTTGGAATGTGATGATGCGAGTACCAGGTAGCGTTACCAGATCGATATTCTTAGCGTTCTTAACACGCTTGTGATCGTTTGGTGCTACTGGGTGAATCATATCTACGTCACCAGAAAGAAGTGCAGCAACACGTGTTGCGTCCTCTTTAATTGGCACAAGTGTTAGCTTGTCTACGTTACCTTCAGACTCTGTGTCCCAGTAATCGTTGAAACGTTCGAACGTTACTTTAACGCCTTGCTCACGCTGCGTTACGATGAAAGGACCAGTACCTGAAACGTTAGTCGAAGCGAACGAGTTACCGTGCTTAACTAGCTCAGACTTGTCTTTACCTTCCGCTGTCTTACCAGAGTAGAACTTGCTGTCCATTGGGAAGATGTAAGTTGCTGTTTGTAGTACTAGTGGGTAAGCCGCTTTTGATACTAGCTCAACTGTGTAATCATCCACTTTTACCATTTTTTCGTATGGCGTGAAGATTGACTTAAAGTCTGGAGAAGCTTGTAGACGTTCAAAAGTCCACACAACATCATCAGCAGTCAGTTCGTTACCAGAGTGGAATTTCACACCTTTGCGTAGGTTGAAACGGAAAGTCGTTTCATCAACACGCTCCCAGCTAGATGCTAAGCGGCCTTCGAAATCCATCTCTTGAGTGAAACGTACTAGAGGGTCAAACACCATGTGAGACATTTGCAGTGTGCCACCAGACAGCTGCTCGTGCGGGTCAAGTGATACTGGGTCAGCTGCATAGCCAACGGTAATATCTGCTGCTGCTGCACTAAAGCTTAGGCCAGCTGCCATCAAAGCTACTGCTAATTTGCTTTTCATGGTTTTCATTGCATAACTCCTTCATGCGGGAATCCAGATCCCTAGTTGTTGTATTTGCGTCTGTTTATTGTTGTTAGCAAGCTAAACTCCAACCTGCTGACTTTTATACCGCGGCTTGTGCCACTGCTTTCTCTTCTCTCAAACCTGTAAATTCAGGCATTAAAGAAATTAGTTGTTTGCTGTATTCATGCTGAGGTGATTGGAATAACTGCTCTGTAGGCGCAACTTCCAATAATGTTCCCATCTGCATCACGCCAACACGGTCGCACATTTGGCGAATAACCGGTAAATCGTGACTGATAAACAGCATGGTTAGGTTTAACTCGTCTTGTAAATCTTTTAGTAGATTAAGGATTTGAGCCTGTACCGACACATCCAGTGCCGATGTTGGTTCATCACAAATCAAAAGACGTGGGCGAGTCGCCAAAGCGCGAGCGATAGAAATACGCTGACGTTGACCACCTGAGAATTCGTGTGGGTACTTCACCCCAGCCATTTTGCCTAAACCAACGTGCTCTAGCAGGTCATTGACGATCTGACGAGTTTCGCTTTCGTTGCGAGTAAGCTTATGGAATCGAATAGGTTCAGCAATGATGTCGAATATCTTCATTCGAGGGTTCATTGATGTGTAAGGGTTTTGGAAAACCATCTGCATTTGGCGACGCATAGGGCGACGCTCTTTTTCAGATTTCAGGCCTGTCAGGTCAACGCCTTCAAACGTTACCTTGCCCGAGTTTGGCGCGTACAAACCAGCAATTACACGAGCAATTGTTGATTTACCTGAGCCTGATTCACCCACCAAACCAAACGTCTCACCTTCATGTACTTCAAAGCTCACGTTGTTTGACGCCTGAACGTACTCACGACGGCTCTCAAAGAATGAATCTTTAGTGGTGAAACGCAGGTTTACGTTTTCAACATTTAATAGTGGGCCTGTGTAATCACGGTGATCTTGGCTTTGACCCAACCAGTGATTTTTCACATCAAGTGGTTCCATCTCGTGCGCTTCTTCGATGTAGCTCACCAGTGGGAAACGATCGAGTTTGCGGTCTGAACGCGGAACCGCAGAGATCAAGCTGTGTGTGTATGGGTGTTCTGGCGTACCAAGCACTTTAGCTGTTGGGCCAAACTCAACCAAGTCACCACGATACATTACGGCTACGCGATCGGTTACGTTAGATACCACACCCATGTCGTGCGTTACCAACATACAACCTACGTTTTTCTTAATGCATAGATCGCGAATCAAACCTAAGATTTGGTCTTGGATAGACACATCCAGTGCGGTGGTTGGTTCATCTGCGATGATAAGGTCAGGCTCACCAGCCAATGCAATCGCAATAACCACACGCTGACGCATACCACCAGAAAATTGGTGAGGATACTGTTTTAAGCGGTTTTCTGGCTGTGGGATACCAACTTGATTCATCAAGTCGAGAGAGCGCTCATAGGCTTCTTGATCGGAAACCTTCATGTTGGCATGAATCGTTTCTTTTAACTGCTGTTCTACGGTGAATAGAGGGTTAAGAGACGTCATCGGATCTTGGAAGATAAAACCAATCTTTGAGCCGCGAACAGAGCGCATCTGTTCAGGAGATAAGCCAGAGACTTTTTCGCCATCCAGAAATACCTCGCCGCTAGCAATGCGACCAGGGGGGCTCAACAGATCGATAACCGCGTTACCTACCGTTGACTTACCAGCACCAGATTCGCCTACAACACCAACAATCTCACCACGTTCAATATTGAACGAAAGCGATTTAACTGCGGCGTGAACTCCATGACGAGATGGGTATTCGATACGAAGATTTTTTACTTCTAAAAGTGACATTACCAGACCTCTACTGCTTTGGCAGCTTTCTGCCCTGTCTGCAAAATTGAATCCATTCTTACCAGAATATTGTTCTGATATTTTATACGTTTGACAATTTGGCAAATAATTCACAGAAAATCAACAAAAATAGGATAAAAAGTCGACATTAAACGTTTAACAAGCAAAACCAGAACATAACTATTCACCACAGAGGCATATAGTAAGAAAAAACAGCATTATACTAGTGGTAGTAAATACTCACAAAACCCTTACTACAACTTACTTGTAAAGCTAAAGCCATGGTTGAGAGCAGATCTCACTACCAATCATTAAAAACAAATAATTATTCCAAAAAACAATTAACACTATAGAAACATAATCTAATTTATCTATTTATATCAAACAGAACAACTAAATAGAGTTGTGTGAGCCATATTTATAACCACTAATATAGGTTCGACAAATATAAGATAATAAAACAAGCAGATGGATAAATTAGTTGGAATTTTCGGCAATTAGGGAGGGGGAAAAATGCTAAATACAGCCATTAATCGACAGTTTTGGGGTTAGGTTTCATTTTTCGTAAAAGTCTATAGGCCAAACCTATCAACCTGTCGAATTTATTTGTCATTAAATGATACAGATTAGATATAGATCGACCGGTTTAATGAATTGTGGTTTTATGTGGAGAAAGCAGAGGAGAAGAGCGGTCACATTGAACGTGCAACACTTCTGAGAGGTTATTTTTCTTGTATCGCATTTATGGCACGGATGGCTCTAGTTAAAGCTATTTATAGTGGGTTCGATCGGGTTAGCTCTCAAGCCAACAGCCTCCAAGTCAAAAATGCTCTAAATCCTAAACGAAAAAAAGCCCCGTCATTTCTGACGAGGCTTTCTTATAG